>DATCTN010000011.1 GCA_036567965.1 Candidatus Kryptoniota bacterium | reverse complement strand
TCGCGTATCGTGACATGTTCACCACTTCATTGTATCTGCCTGCACCCATTACTCCATTACTCCATTTCTCCACCCTTTGTCCTAATGTGTTGTATATCTCTAACGTCACATTAGAAGCTTGTTTCAGATCAAACCGTATTGTCGTACTCGGGTTGAACGGGTTCGGATAGTTCTGATACAATGCATAATTCTTCGGTACATTTACAGTAACGGTGAGAGTTGACAAGTCTTTTGTAGTACCGTAGGTAGATACACTCTGTATCTTGTAGTTATAAGTTTGTCCCGATATGACTTTGTTGTCGGTAAATGAATAACTTCTACCTGAACTGCTAGTGCCGAGACCTTGAAGTGTCTTGTCACTCACATAACTTCCTGCTAACTGCCAACCGCTGACACCTAACTCCTGTCTCATCACATTGAATCCTGCATTATCGACTTCAGATTGTGTCTTCCAGGAGAGAGTGACCGCACCTGCGTCCGATTCTGCGCCGAAATCAGTTGCTTGTACAGCCAGCGATAGGTCGGATGGTGCAGAACCGATCTTGATGTTGTCGATGTAAAGAGCGTTTCCAAAGTCGTTCTCGCAGATGAATGCGACGACGACGTTGCTGCCTTCAACCCCGGATGGCAAATGAATATACGCACTTGACCACTGCGAAGAGCCGGGGATGAATGCGTTGTTGTCTTCGGGCGTCGTTTCCAATCGGGGTGCACCATCATACCAGACTCTGCTGAAGGTCGCTCCGCCGTCGGTTGAGACGGCAACTATCAGACTGTCACTGTAACCAGGATAGCCCGAGTAAGCATAGTCGAATGTGACAAAATCGGTTGAGTCCAGATTTGTAATAACCGGCGTGAGCAGCGAATCGAATTCGCCCTGGGCAGTGTCGTCATAACAATCGAAGTAGGCGGAGTAGTGTCCGACACCGTAGCCGCTTGCGGTATCCTGCGACCAATAGTATGGGCTGCCCGAACTGTTGGCTGAAACCGTCCATCCCGTGGGCGGAAAGACGTCGTCCTCAAAGTCTGCACCTTCTTTGACAATGGTGATATTGACCGGCGCAGTGAAATGAAGCTCGGAAGTCTGAAAGTAGTAGTTGTCGGAACCGGTAAGAGAAACCGCGTAGTAGTATTCGGCGCCCGGATTGACGGCAATTACTGTTGAATCCGGAACACCGGAACTGCCGGTCGCCGTGGACGGCGTTGCGTACACACTGTCCGTGTAGTGGCCGGAAGTAGTCCCATACAGGAACCTCACGGTGAAATCCGAACCATAAGGATAGACTGTCGCATTAAGGCGAACGTGGATCGAATCTACAATCGACGTCGCATTTATGATCACATAATCGAGAATCACGACCTGATAAGATCCGCTGTTTGTGTAGTAGGCATCAGGCGTATTGCCAGCAAGAGTGACATTGACCAAAGTGTCGCTCGACGCCACAGCAGACTCGAGATAAATGCCGCCCCCTTCACCTGCAGCCGAATTATAAGTGAGTGAGCCGCCGGACCATATGGTGCCTCCGGAACTGTCGTCTATTCCACCACCATTTGATCCGGCCACATTGTCATGCATAATGACGTTCTTGAAAAATGAAGTGCCAACAGAGTTAAATATGCCGCCGCCGTTGCCATGCGCGCTGTTTCCAAAGATCGAGACATCAACCAGGGTATCATGCTGAGTACTGATAAGAATGCCGCCACCACTGCCGTTGGTACATGAATTATACGCCACCACTCCACCTTCCATAAAGAAAGAACTGTCTGGATAGGCGCCGATGGCTCCATCGAAGGCGGGTGCAGAATTCCATCGAACGGTATCATTGATCATCCTGATTGTTTTGCCTCCCGCGTAGATTGCGCCGTCGTTGTTCGGCGAATAATTGCTGTCTATTACACAATTTGAAATTACGTTGTTTCCTGCGTCGATGTCGAACGCGCCTCCATCGCCATTACCATAGTTTTGTTTGAAGGTGCAGTGATCGGCAGTGAAATCGCCGTCATCGTTGTCCAATCCCCCGCCGTAGTTATATGCTTTCAAAGCGCTGTCGCCAACAAAAGTGCAATAACTAAACGATGTGACCGGATTATTGCCTTCATTCTGTATCCCGCCCCCGTTGTCGGCAACGTCATGGCTGATCAAGACTCCGGTGAATGAAGCGGTCCCTCCAAGAATGTCCGCACCGCCTCCGTGTCCGCCTCCAGTGTTCGCGTCGGCCGTGTTATAACTCAGGCTGCCGCCCGCCATTGAAAATGTAGTGCCGTCATGTATCTCCAATCCTCCTCCGTAACCCCCCGCGGAATTGAAGACGACTCCCACTGTGTCAAGCTCCACGGACTGGCCGTGGACCAGGATCCCTCCGCCCGATTCACTTCCCGGGGCGTTCCCTTGTGTAACTGTGAGGTGCTTAAATGTGACGGCTATACTGGAGTCGAGCGGCCCTACGTCGAAGACCCTGTCCCCATCACCAAAGATCTCGGTCCCGGTCTCGCTGGATCCTAAGATAACAAGACTGTCATTTATATCGAGATCGCCAGTTGCACCGCTGTCTTCATCGGCACCTGTCAAAGTCAGATAGTAACTACCGTCGGGAACGACAATTGTGTCCTGTCCGGCGATGTAGTTTGTATATTGTATCGCCGATCGGAGACTCACAGTCCCTGTCGAGGTTGTGTCGGCGGTAGTGTAATCATAGGCACTATCGTCCGTCGTTGTGTTGACTGTGATCTCTCCCATCGAATAAGGTAGATAGCCGCGCCTCATGGAGGACTGATTTTTACTGCCTGTCAAATATGAAATCCTTCTCTCTGCGATCATCGGGTGAGAATGCAGATGTTTATCTTTCAATTCGGCTGCCCTGGTATGCGGACCGGGGTTGGTCGGGCGCAATTGTAATAGTTTCCTGCTCTTCGACACGGTGATTTTCCTGGATCCGGATACTGGAGCATGCTTACGCTGGAGTGCTGCAGCGTTTGCAGACGCGGTTCGAATTGGCAGGTATGGCAAGCCAGAGAGAAGAGTAACAATTGAGATCGCGATGACGAACAGTGTGGGACGGTGGGCTGGACGCATTTCCTTCTCCTATTTCGATCGACGTTGAACTAAACCTCGTGAAATTCAGGCTGAGGAAGGGGCACAGCATTCGGCTGAGCTCTATTCAGAGGTTGCAGAGAAGTGGTTACGCCGTGACTAAATTAGATAGCAATCTCCGTAGAATTTCTCCATTCCTCCTCCTTATTCTCCGTTTGAGGAACGCCTGCCTGAAGCATATGGTTCCAACTAGTTCAACTATCAGCTAATAAATGAGTATAACGATTCCACCACTTGAGTGCGCACCGTTTAATGTGAATTATGAGCGAAATCTTGTGAATACAAAAGAGGTAGTGCTATTTCCTTTGCCCGCAACTTGTATCCCTCTCTGTAATCCGAGCGAGTCTGAAGCTCGACGTGAACAGGAGCAGCTTCTACGAGTGGTACCGCGCAGGTACTGCCACCACTACGGTTACGACGGCCTGGCGCAAAGAAAGCCCTGTGCACGGAGGTTCTGGAACAAGATCCCGGAAGTTGAGAAGGAGTAAATCGTATCGATCGCACTTGATCATCCGGAGAAATCACCGAGAGAGCTATTGTGCCTCATCACGGACAAGAAGGGCTATTTTATATTCGAATCGAGCGTTTACAGGACACTCAAGGCTTATGATCTTAATACGATTCCGATCTTTGATCTTGCACTTTACCTCTTTCCCAGGCTCCCGCCTGGGAAGAGATCTTTGAATCTCTGCTTCCAGTAAGCAGGAGCTTACGAGATCAATTTCACAGGCGGAAGTTGAGAAAAAGGAGCGCCCAACGTCCCACAATAAAAAAGCCCGACTTCATTGCCGGGCATCTCATTTGCTCCTCGGTCCACCCAATTCTACCAACTTCTTGATCCTAAGATTTCCGATAATCCTCAGGAAAATCGGGAGAGGTGAAAATATTCTTACGGTTGATTAGCTCATTTAATTGATTGGACATGTAAAACTGCGATAACAAAAAAGTCCCGCCTTGATCGCTCATGGTGGGACTTTTTTGGGAAGCTTCCTCTTTTCGGTTTTACTTCACGAGCATCAGCTTCTTTACAGAAGTGAACTTTTGTCCGTCGATCCCGATCGCGTTAATCCTATATAAATACACTCCGCTGGCAAACCTGTCCATGTTCACGACTTCATCGAATCTGCCGGCGTTCATTGTACCATAATTCTCTTCGAGCATTCTCTGTCCAAGAACATTGTAAATATCAAGCGTCACATTCGATTGCTCCTTCAGGTCAAATCGAACAGTAGTTGTCGGGTTGAACGGATTCGGATAGTTCTGATACAATGCATAATTCTTCGGTACATCTACAGTAACGGTTAATGTTGATAAGTCTTTTGTAATACCGCCTGTCGACACGCTCTGGATCTTGTAATTGTAGGTGGCACCCGGTCTCGCTTTAGTATCAGTGAAGTCGTAGCTCCTTCCTGTGGAACTTGTGCCCAAACCCTTGAGCGCGTCATTGCAAGAATAGCTTGAGATGACACTGAATAATGTCATTCCTTGATCTTGCCGCAGGATGTTGAAACCGGCATTATCCACCTCCGACTGTGTATTCCAGGAAAGCGTAACCGAGCCGATGTTGGATTTCACTTGGAAATGGGTGGCCTGAACCGAAAGTGAAATGTCATTCGCCGACGACCCTATCATGAACTGGCTAAGCGAAGTAATCCCGTCAAACTCGATCGCTGTGTTCATCACGCTGGCAGCACCGGAAATTACAGTCGTCCAATCTCCATCAGAGTTGTCGTTCCTTCCGAACAATGTGTATACGCTCTTATCTTCTTTTCCGTCATTCGTGTAAGGCGATGGAACAGTGAATGTCAGGTTCACCGAGAAAGATCCCGGAGGGCCATCATATGCCGTCACGACCCAATAGCGGTCGTTCAGATTCACCCCCGAAGTCGAAGGCTCAACGTTCGGCGAGTTGTCAATCCTCGTGCAGACCAGATTCACCTGGTTGTCGAAGTCATCCGTCGTTGTAAGTTGTACACTGCCAAGATCTGCTGTGCCCGATTGGAAGGAGTTCTCGCTCTTGCTGCTGCCTTCGCCAACCGGAACAGTGGAACTTACCCACGCCGTGTTAATATCCATGTTGGTCAGTGTCCCGTTCAGATGGTTGCCTGATGCATCGCTCAAAGTACCTGAGCCGCTGCCGTCGTTCATCTGCCAGTAACCCACAAGGTTCGAGGCACCATCGAGTGACCTGTACATGTCTTCGCGAATCTGCTGCGCTGTGCGCGCGGCACTCCATACACGCACTTCATCGATTTCGCCGGCGAAATACCTGCTGCTGAAATCCACCCCGATGCCCAGGAAATCGCTGTTTGCCTCGACCGTTATCGGAGATGTAGAAAGTGTATACTCGACGCCATTCACGTACAAACGCCTGGTTCCATTATCGTTCACAGCAGCAATATGGTACCATTGATTTGCGTCGAGAATATAGTCGAAGGTCTGCTCCCCGTCAAAGTCAATTCCCCGATGCTCACCGCCAATAGGCAGCCTTAGCAAATAGCCGGCGCCACTGCCGGTCTGGTATTTTGAGACTATCCCGGCTAAAATCGGAAACCATGCGGGCCTGATCCATGCTTCAATGGTATAGTTGCTGGTGAGATCGAGTGCGTCGTTGTCGGGAACGGAGACGTAGTCATCAGAGCCGTCGAAATCCAGCGCCGTTCCTGCTCCGGGCAAGGTCGCCGTCTCAAATCTACTCCTATTGCCGGTTGGAGTCTTTCTTGTCGTTTGTGCTGACATAGCGGCCGCAAATACGAGTATTGCAGCTAATAAGTAGAATTTCTTCATCTTGTTCCCCTCCTGACAATTGTGTGATCAAAACATGCGATAACAAATCAAAATCGATATAGCCGCCTATGTTGCGCAGGTGCAACGGCCTCCGCCAGAGAACTGCTTTCTGACACAGTTGATGTCTTGAATTGGTTCATCTTCCCAAACTTCGGGGAATGGACCTGCTCAGAACGACCGTTCTGCTTGAGGTACTTTCTCGGGCTATGTCAGGAATCTATATGAGACTCCTTTGGGCGATCACACTCTACGTGGGATCGGGGAGGTCAAACGATGATCAGTGTGGGGGAACGCAGATAATGGGAAATCTAGTTAAAACGTACGCGCATTTCATCAATGAAAATTTTAATTAGAAGCCATCAAAGAAGCAAGAGGGTACATCGAATTGTCTTTCAGCCCAGCAGCGATTCGAAGTTCTCCGGTAAGCATTGCGAAGGCAGCCATGGCGTGCCACCTTCGCAGGACCATCGATAGACTCACTTCATCAGTGCCAGTTTCTTCGGCGTTATGACTCACCCCTTTTCTACCCCTCTCTATTTATATAGAGAGGGGATCGGGGAGTGAGTCAATCTCTTGCGTCATCAACACCAGCTTTCCCGCAATGCGGGATTTCATCCCGCCACTAGCGGGACTCAACTTCACTGCTTACCTATTTCATCAATAGAAGCTTTTTTACTGAAATAAATTTTTCTCCATCATTCCCTATAGCATTGATCCTGTAGTAATACACTCCGCTTGCAAACCTGCTCATGTCCACCACTTCATTGTATCTTCCAGCATCCATTATTCCATAAATCCGTTCATCTACTTTCTGCCCAAGCACATTGTAAATCTCCAGCGTCACCGTCGATGACTGTTTGAGATCGAACCGTATCGTAGTAGTCGGGTTGAACGGGTTCGGATAATTCTGATACAATGCATAATTCTTCGGTACATCTACAGTAACGGTTAATGTTGATAAGTCTTTTGTAATACCGCCTGTCGACACGCTCTGGATCTTGTAGTTATAAGTTTGTCCCGATATGACTTTGTTGTCAGTAAATGAATAACTTCTACCTGAACTGCTTGTGCCGAGGCCTTGAAGTGCCTTGTCGTTCACATAACTTCCTGCTAACTGCCAACCGCTGACACCTAACTCCTGTCTCATGACAATGAAACCGGCGTTGTTCGTTTCGGTCTGAGTCTTCCAGCTGATCGTGACCGAGTTTGCGTTTGTGATTGCTAGGAAGGATGTCGCTTCAACGGGAAGCGAGATATCTTCAATGACAACCTGGGAAGTTCCACCCGTTGCCGTATAGATGTCGTCGGGATCATTTCCCGACACGGTGACATTATACAGCGAGTCGTTGGCGCTGTTCGAAGACTGGAAATAGAATCCACCCCCCTCGTTGTTCGCAGTATTATCAGATAGCGAGCCGCCGTTCCAGATCAGGCCTCCGCTAACATCATAAACGCCGCCGCCATCCCCTCCTGAGTTGTTGCTGTCAACGTGCACGTTCGAGAAATAAACAGGACTTGCCCCGTTATAAACGCCTGCTCCATCGTTCAGATCGGAGTTGCCATAGATTGATACGTCAATAAGCGAATCAGGAGCTGAAGCAAGATATATTCCACCGTTAAATGCGCTGGAGTTATAAATTATTGCGCCGCCCTTCATCGTAAACAGACCTTCGTTGGTTTCGACCCAAATTCCTGCTTCCTCTCCGTTGGTTCCCTGAACAACATTCCATCCGACCGTAACATTAGTCATGCTGAGGTCTTTCCCGTAAGCAAAAATTCCTGCGCTGTACCCGTATTGGTCCGCGACAGTATTGCTATCGATGACCGAATTGGATATCGCGTCAAACGCCGCTGTGTCTTCCTTGTCGATGGCAGCGCCATAGTCCTCTGAATAATTGTGAGCGAACCTGCTATGATCGATCGTGAAACTTCCCTCGTAGTTCTCGAATGCTCCGCCTGCACTTCCATACCCCGTCGTGCTATCGTTTATGAATTCGCAGGAGTCGATCGTCAGATTTTGACCGTTGTTGAAAACTCCTCCTCCTATGGGACCGTTAATACCCGCGGCGGTATTACTCATGATCCAATCGCCTGACAATGTATCCGTTTGAGTAATACCGTTGTCGACGAAAATTCCCCCGCCGACGGAATCGGCAGCATTGCTGTCGACGTAAGAATGCATGACGTTAAGTTGACCGTCATACGCATAAATTCCGGCCCCCTCTCCTGAATTCACGGTCGAGTTGTTCCTAATCGTGCTTCTGTAAATAGAAAGGGTGCCATTGTAAGAGTCGATGCCTCCACCGTACTGGCTGCTGTTGTATTCCACAACCGCATTAGAAACTTTCACAGAGCCAAAATCCTCGTCGATGCCTCCGCCGTAACCGCCGCCGGCAGTGGCCGAATTGGCCTGGATCAAACCTCCATTTATAATAAGCTCGCCATTGTCATTGTCCAGTCCTCCGCCATAATGGCTATTGGCTAAATTGCCCACCACAGTGCAGTTGTTAAGCGTTATTTCCGCGCCACCTCCAGATTCGTTATTTTGGATTCCTCCGCCTGTCGACTCGGCGAAGTTGAGCTCAATCGACACGTTATTCATTGTAACGGTACCGTCGTAGAAATTGGCGCCTCCGCCGTTTCCCGGTCCGGCATCGTCGCCTCCTCCTCCCGTAGTGGTCACCGCATTCGAATCGAGTGTGCCGCCGTTCATCCACAAGACCCCGCCGTCGGTAGAGATATCGATGCCGCCGCCGTCGTGGTCGGCCGAGTTGTAATCGACATCGACCGTGTCCAGAGTTACAAGTGCGTCGTGTATCTCGATGCCTCCGCCATCTTCTCCGCTGCCGCCATACGTAGCGCCGTTCCTTATTGAAAGCCCGGAGAAGCTCACAGATATGCTGTCCACGATCATTTTCGGGTTTATTTCAAATACTCTGTCTGAAGCATTCCCGTCTATGATGGTACTGTCAGTGCCGCGCCCTAGGATGACCACGGGTTCGTTTATGTCAAGGTCGCCTGTTGCCGCGTCGCTTTCGTCTACGCCTGTGACCGTGAGATAATAAGTGCCAGCAGGAACAAAAATCGAATCCACATTAGCAGATCCGTCGTTCAGGTATTGTATTGCTGAGCGGAGCGTGACTGTGCCGCCATCCGTCGTGTCTGACTGGGTCGCGTCATGCGCGGGGGCGTCAGTCATGTCCGTCACGGTCAGAGAATTTACAGAAAGTGTGTGCCCGGGTTTATTTAAAGACACACCATTTTTGACCTTGATGATGCCGGATGCTTTTCCCTTGTTCACGCGCGCGCCGACGCCGTGACGCGCCCGATCATTCTTCGACGCATTAGATTTGATTTTTTCATTTTGCCGGTACTTTGCCTTCCTTTCCCGGACCATTTTCAATTGGAGCGCTTTTATTTCATTGAAGCTTTTGTGTGTCTGTTGAGACGCGGTCACCCCAACGACTGGTTTGACTCGACTCGAGGCCGGTCCGTCTTTCCCGGCGAAAGAAAGTTTCGACGATCCGAATGTTAAAACGAGAACTGTCGTCAATATCATTGCTGAAGATCCGGGATGTCTGAAAAAAGTTTTCATTTGCTCTCCTTTGTGATGTGGTGTCTGGCAGGAAGACTGAGTATGTCATGTGAGTTTATTCCTGACGGGGGCAAAGGACCAATTACACCCTGCACAAGCTGTGGTCCGGAATGAGGGTGAAGAACGGCTGCTTCGGCTCAAGATGGTCAGAACCCTGGCTGTTCCATGTCCTTTGATGGACAACCTAAACGGTATGTAACAAGTTCCCAGACATGGTTACTCAGCGATCACAATTTTCGGAAAATTGAGCAAGGAATGAAGTTCTGAACATGTCCTCACAGATCTGGCGGGCTCAGGTCCGTGATCATAACGACGACCCCGACCGGTCGAAGATCATAGGTGGTCTCCCCTGTAGGAGTAACAGACTTAACCAAGAACCGCAATTCCAACTGTACCCGTAAACTGCTTGCTGCCAGACGTCATTCCCTTCCTCCGCAACTTAGATGCGTCCTTAGGAATTTCAACTCGGTTTTGAGATACGCCCGCCCGCCTATAAAGGCGAGATCGTTGTGGCCTGCTCCCATCCGCTGTACCACTATGAAGTTAGTGACCCTGTCGAGCATTGGCATCCGAGAATAAGCGGGTGAAGCGCAATGGAAGGTGCTTCAACCCCCTTGAGCAAACCGCCGGGCTTTGCTCCTGGATCCGAACGATGACTCGAACTCTCTGAAAATCAATATCGTCGTTGTCATTCGAAAATTGGACCGAGGAAGAGTATTCCTGAGCATGGACCAAGATCAAACTTGATTAGAGGGTCTCTATGGTTTTGTCTTTTGATATCCAGGTACTGAGGGCTAACAATAAAAGGGCCACGCCACGCTGACTCGTACCGTGCTTTCCCTCTTGCACTCGTTAGAAAATGGAATTGGCAGATCCGTTAGGGCGAAGGATCCAACTAGAAAAAGATAGTCCGTCATACGCAACTGAAGGACGAGGGAACTACAACAGTCTCCATTTCTCCCTTGTCTAGTTTCTCTCTGTTTTGACTGATATAGGCGGGGCCCTTCACCTACGCACTTGATTTTTGCTGTCCCCTTCTTTAATGTGAGTCGCCAATATCCACGTTGCAATCGTGCTGTGGTTCCGGTTCTCGAATAGGAAAATCGATACCGACTAAGAGGAAAATAGATCTCCTTGTTACAACTGATCACTATGTGATCAGGAATTAGACGAGAATCTTACAATAGCAAAGACAAGGAGATTGTCGTGGGCGCTTTCATCGGGAGCCGGCTCGGGTTCAAAATCTTAATCGCATCCTTCATTTCATTTCAGGCTCTTGCGCAGGATAACCCCGCCTTCGTCAAAGGGCATGTTTGCGACGCGAAGAATGGTTCTCCGCTTACAGGAGTTAATGTCGTCATCTTGCAGACCCCCGAAGGTACGATAACCGATAGCCTTGGCAACTTTTCCTTGAGGGTTAAACCGGGAAAGTACCGGATTCGGTTCAGTTACGCCGGGTACGAGCCGGAATCAAGAGAACTGGACGCCGTCCCAGACACGAGTGTCTTCTATCCAAATGTCTCAATGAAACAGACCGCGTATGTTACAGGTGAGGTGACCGTGAACGCCAATCGATATCTCGCCTCCCCAAGTCTCCATACAGTCAAGGAAAATGATCTTCAGTATATTCCCAATCTTTACTCGGACGTCGTGAGGAGCTTGACGATATTGCCGGGCGTGACCTCCAACAACGAACTGACAAGCGCTTACAATGTCCGCGGCCAGAACTTCGACGCTAACCTTATTTACGTGGATGGATATGAAATCTATCGACCCTTCCTCGTGCAGCAGGGAATAGAGGAAAATCAATCCGCAATCAACGATAATATGGTTGAGGGTCTGGGATTTTATGACGGAGCATTCCCTGTCGAATATGGCGACAAGATGTCGTCCGCCCTCGTCGTTGATTATAAGAAAACTCAGGATGCTGTTCTCGGCGGGGAGGTGAATGCCGACCTCTTCAATGTCGGAGCCACTCTGCACGACAGGATTGGCGGTCTGAACTGGATTGCCGGTTTCAGGTATGACTACCCTTCGACGTTCACGAATGTTCTTCAGACAAAGGGGACTTACGTGCCGAGGTACACAGACTTCCAGTTCCTCGGTTCGTACGCTCTTTCCGACGATGTCAAGATCGAACTATTGTTCATCACTGCGAGGGACATTTTCGATCTGACGCCGCAGAGCTGGACAGGCAATTTCGCGGTAGGCCAATGGAACAACTTCAGCCAGGTCGCGCTGAAATTCGCCGGAATCGACAATTATAGATACGATTCCAATTTGTGGGGAGTGAAGTTGACAGCGCCTCTTGGAGCTAATTCGAGCCTCTCGGCATCGCTCGCTTCATACTTTGATAGAGAATCTTATAATGAAAACCTGTCATATGATATCTATTACTCACAGGACGGTAATGATCCGCAGGCTGACCGAACCCAAATCGGCACCGGCTACGAGTACGCCGACAATTCTCTGAAGATGAACCGTTTTGAATTCAAAACCGATTTCGATTCAAATTATGGAACACGTGAAACCAAAGCGGGAATCGCGTTAAGGTCTTCTCTTATGAACAACTCGTTGGATGAGTCGAGCTATACTGTTCCGCCTCCGGGAACGTCCTATCTCGCCTATTCGAAACAGAATTTCAGATTCAATTCCATCTCTGGTTATCTAGGCGAGAACATAAGCCTAAATTCTAAATTGAGCGTTGATTTAGGGTTGCGGGGGTTGAAGTATTATTTCAACAGCGAGTTCCTTATATCTCCTCGCGCGTCTGTCTCATTCGAGCCTGATTCGATCGAGTCCATAAATTTCGGATGGGGGTACTATTACCAGCCACCGTACTTTTATGAAACTCGTGATAAGGGCTGGGACACGGCCCGGACTCTGCTGTCGCAGCGAGCCATTCATTACGTCCTGAGATATGAAAACAAGTTCAGAAAGGACGGCGACTTCGTTGCGGAAGTTTATTACAAGAGCTTGAGTAGGCTACTGCCGTACTACTACACGAACCAGCTCGAACTCACTTACGGCGATACCAATGACCATGAAGGATACGCCTACGGCCTGGATTTGCAATACCAGGGCGAGCTCTCTGAAGGGTTGGACACGTGGATTGGCTACGACTACCTGAGCGCCCAAGAAAGAAAAGCCGGCGGACCTTACCAAAGGAGTTTGCTCGATCAGACACACACTATCCGAATTTTCCTGCAGGACGCGATGCCGGGGTTGACCAATTCTCAAGCGCATGTCCGGTTGCTGTTCGGCACAGGGTACCTTTATCATCCATTGGTCAACGTTCCCGCAGCGAACCAGACAAGTTCTTCTCAGATGGTACCCGACTATAACGAGGTGGATGAGTATCCTTCTTACTTTAGAGTTGATATGGGATTGACATACATGTTCGTCTTCGATCGCCAAAGAAAAGTGACGTTGACGGCCGAAGTTCTCAATGTCTTCAACAAGAACAACATCATCTCCTACTCCTGGTACAACGTAAACCAAGAGTTTCAACAACCTATCAGGGTGCCGAATCTTCTTTCGGCAAGATACTTCAATGTTGGAGTACGACTCGATATATAGGAAGGACAAGGCGGCTTTCAGTCACAAGAGAGACAAGGGAAATCGAAAGCGTGGAATGACGGATTCACAACTCAAAATTCGGAATCTTTTTATTCGGATCAGTGGTGGCAAATGTGGTAAACAAAAAAGCCAGTCGTTGACTAGCTTTGCTCCTCGGTCCACCCAATTCCACCAACTTTTTAATCTTCAGTTTCCAATAATCTGCCGGAAAATCGGAAGAGGAGAGAACGTTTTCTATCTCGATTCGACCAGACTCGGTCAGTATCTCAACTTTAAGAACGTTAATATTGAATCCTTGTCAACTACTCTTCGCGATACCTCAATCCAGGTCGACAGGTATAAACTTCCCACTCAGAGAGTCGATCCATTGAAGCGAGCCCTCGAATACAGGTCGCTCATTCATACTGGTATTGTAAAGAACCAGTCTGAGCTCGCGGCATATCTTGGGACAAGTCGGATGTGGATAAGTAAGGTGATGAAGATTCTAAAATCTTCAAAATTTCGGCTGCAAAGCGTTCATGACAAGAAATAAAGTTGACGTAAAAATGTATATGTAATCCCGCCTTTTGTATAACACCCTCTCGGCATCACCGCATTATATTAGTAACGCAAATTCTGATTCGTTCTTGTAACCAATTTGTTATGGCAATAGGAGAAACAATGCAGAAGCGTAGTCTTGGAAAAGGTGGACTGGAAGTCTCAGCGCTCGGGCTCGGCTGTATGGGAATGAGCTTCGCCTACGGGCCCGCTCCGGACAAGAAGGAGATGATTGCTCTCATACGCAAGGCGGTCGAACGCGGCGTCACATTCTTCGACACCGCCGAAGCGTATGGCCCGTTCGTGAACGAAGAACTTGTGGGTGAAGCCCTTGCACCATTCCACGGCCAGGTGGTGATTGCTACTAAATTCGGTTTCAAGCTGGGTCCCAAAGGCGAGCAAATAGGCCAGGACAGTCGGCCAACACACATCAAGGAAGTTGCGGAAGCTTCCCTGAAACGACTAAATGCTGAAGCGATAGACCTATTCTATCAGCATCGAGTGGACACAAGCGTCCCTATAGAAGACGTTGCAGGAACCGTGAAGGAGCTGATTCAGGAAGGCAAAGTGAAGTACTTCGGTCTGTCTGAGGCGGGAGTGAAAACCATTCGCCGCGCGCATGTCGTTCAGCCTGTGACTGCACTGCAGAGTGAATATTCGCTGTGGTGGAGAAGGCCTGAAGAGGAAATTATACCGACCCTTGAAGAACTTAGAATCGGGTTCGTTCCCTTCAGCCCTCTTGGCAAAGGCTTCCTCACTGGAAATATCAACGAGAACACGAAGTTCGCCAAGTCCGATTTCCGCAACATCGTCCCTCGCTTCACGCCCGAGAATCGAAAAGCCAACCAAAGACTGGTGGATTTACTTGCCAGGATTGGAAAGCTGAAGAAAGCGACGCCTGCGCAGATTGCGCTCGCCTGGCTCCTTGCTCAGAAGCCGTGGATTGTTCCAATACCCGGAACCACAAAACTGAATCGCATGGAGGAAAACATCGGAGCGGTTGAAGTCGAACTGAGCTCTGAAGATCTGCGTGAAATCGACAGCGTGCTATCAAACATCGCGATCCAAGGAGCACGCTATCCTGAAGAGTTAGAGCGAAGGACTGGTCTTTGAGTGCATCTCGCTGCAGATTTAGAAAAAAGATTTCACTAATGATAAAGAAAGAAAGGTAACCCCAACTTGAAAGCAACAGTATTATACGGTCCGCGCGACGTGCGGTTCGAGGAGCGTGAGGACCCGAAGATCATCAAACCAACAGACGCCATCATCAGGATTTCGGCGACCTGCGTGTGCGGCTCTGACCTTTGGACTTACCGCGGCATCAATCTCATTACTCAGCCAACCCCATTTGGTCATGAATACTGCGGGATCGTCGAGGAAGTCGGAAGCGCTGTCAAGTCCATCAAAGCCGGTCAATTCGTCATCGGTTCATTCTTCGCTTCCGATAATACCTGTCCGCACTGCCGAGCCGGCTACCAGTCGTCCTGTGAACAGAAAGAATTGGTTGCAGGAGCGCAGGCGCCATTTCTTCGCATTCCGCTCGCAGACGGTACTCTTGTTCCAACGCCAGGTATTCCGTCAGAGGACTTAATTCCAAGTTTGCTGACGCTCTCAGATGTGATGGGCACCGGCTGGTTCGCTGCCGATGCAGCGAACGTGAAGCCGGCCTCGACGGCCGTAGTAGTTGGTGACGGTGCAGTCGGACTACTCGGCGTGCTTTCCGCGAAGCAGATGGGTGCCAAGCGAATCATCGCGATGAGCCGTCACGAATCGCGGCAAAAGCTCGCCCGCGAGTTCGGTGCGACCGACATCGTGACCGAGCGCGGCGACAACGGTGTTCAACATATTAAGGATTTGACAAACGGAATCGGCGCCGACTCAGTATTGGAGTGCGTTGGCACTCAGGAATCGATGATGCAGGCAATCCGTTCGACTCGTCCGGGCGGTTTCGTCAGCTACGTCGGCGTTCCGCACGGAGTCGAGCTTCGTGGAGAGGAACTTTTCCACACTCACATCCATCTTCATGGCGGGCCCGCCCCGGTGCGACGTTACCTGCCTGAGTTGATCAATCTTGTGTGGAACCGGAAAATCAACCCCGGCAAGGTCTTCGATCTGACTCTGCCACTTGACAGGGTGGCGGAAGGTTACCGTGCCATGGACGAGCGGCGTGCGATCAAAGCGCTGCTGCTCCCTTGAGTTCGCAACCTGAAAGAGGTTGAAGGAGGTTCAAGAATGGCAAAATGGTTGAAAGATGAATTGAGCAAGATCGCCAGGGCCAATGATCTGCATATCTCACCCTTCCGCGAGGACAGCAAGACTTACGGAACGCCGACGTGGATCTGGTCTGTTGTGGTCGGAGACGGCCTTTATGTGCGAGCATACAACGGGCAGAAGTCCAGTTGGTACCAGGCTGCAATCCGCCAGAGGGCGGGACGGATCACTGCCGCTGGAATCACGAAGGAAGTATCCTTTCAGCCGGTCAAAAGCGCCATCAACGATCGGATCGACGAGGCTTACCGCGAGAAGTATGGGCGCAGCAAATATCTGAGCTCAATGATCGGTCAGCGCGCCCGTTCGGCAACCATCAAGATCTCTCCTCGCTAAACTTAGTAATCGTAAGAATCTAAATTCTATAAGTAGGAGTAGCGTGAAAGGAAATAAAATATGAACATAAAAAGAACTGGCACTCGGCCTTCCGATAAGGGATCGGCTGAATATTTCACAGGCAATGTGCGTATCGATCCACTATTTGAAGCGCCCGATCCGGCACGTGTCTGGGGCGCGAGTGTCACATTGGCGCCGGGCGCTCGGACAGCATGGCACACCCACCCTCTCGGGCAAACGCTTGTCGTGACTGCAGGTAGCGGTTTGGTACAACGTTGGGGAGGGTCGATCGAGAAAATTCATCCGGGTGACGTAGTATGGATTCCGCCGGGTGAAAAACATTGGCATGGGGCCACGGCCACAGTGGGTATGACACATCTTGCTATCCAAGAACATCTCGGCGGTAAAACCGCCGACTGGTTGGAAAAGGTCAGCGATGCACAATACAACAAAAAAGTGAACGAGTGAAATGAACAAGAATATCTTAGAATTGTCCTTCAGTGTTGTCAGAGGGAATACCGAACTGATCGGAAAAATGTGTCAATGAGCCACTGTGAATCAATCATTTGTTCCTGACAAATCTTGGTTAACGACATGAAAAACGTACTGATTTTGGGCGCCAGCGGAAACATCGCAAGTAAAGTGGTCGATATGCTGGTACACGATGGAAATTATCGCTTGACCTTATTTGTGCGGAATGCCCGCCGATTGAGGAATCATGATGTTGCTAATTGCCGCATCATAGAGGGAGACGTCCTAAATCTCGACGATGTGAAAAAAGCCATGGCTGGAATCGATATTGTGTACGCAAACCTCGCGGGTGATTTGGCGAAAATGGCAGGCAATATTGTCGAGGCGATGAACGATATGGGCGTGAAGAGGCTTATCTTTATCAGCTCTATTGGGATTTACAATCAACCCTTGAAGCCGGTCTTAATACCATATCGGAAAGCCGCCGATGTTATCGAAGCATCGAAACTTGAATACACAATCTTACGGCCGACCTGGTTCACAGACGTTGATGAAGTCGATTATGAAATAACAAAGAAAGGCGAACCAGAAAAAGGATCAGTTATTTCACAGAAGAGTCTTGCAACATTTATTGCGGGAGTTATTGAAACTCCCGAAAAATACATTCGCGAAAACCTTGGTATAAACAAACCCAATTCGTAATAAGTAATGACTCCTCAAGAAATCAGAAGTCTGTTCAGTCAGGAAACCTTGAAAATATTTGAAGGGAGAATATGCAAAAGGTCTTACTAAATAACGGTGTTGAAATGCCCATTTTGGGATTTGGCGTTTTTCAGGTAACAGATTCCATAGCATGTGAAACGAGTGTACTTGAAGCAGTTCGTGCAGGCTATCGTCTAATTGATACTGCAGCTGCCTACATGAATGAAGAAGCTGTTGGTAGAGCAATCCAGAGAAGTGATGTGCCAAGGGAAGAGTTGTTTATCACGACAAAGCTTTGGATTCAGGATGCGGGGTATGATAGCACAAAGAAAGCTTTCGACAAATCGTTGAAGAGGTTGCAACTAAATTATCTGGATCTCTATCTCATTCACCAGCCCTTCGGGGACGTTTATGGTTCTTGGCGAGCGATGGAAGAACTTTACCAGGAAGGGAGGATCAAAGCAATTGGCGTGAGCAACTTCCAACCGGACCGAATAATGGACTTGATGGTTCACAACAAAGTCGTTCCCGCTGTAAACCAGATCGAAACCCACCCGTTCAACCAACAAACTGAAACTCAGAGATTCTTACAGGAAAATGGCGTTCAAATTGAATCTTGGGGACCGTTTGCCGAAGGTAAAAACAACATTTTCCAAAATGAATTACTACTTACTATCGCTGCAAAATACAAGAAGACAATTGCCCAGGTAATTCTGCGATGGTTGACACAGAGAGGAGTAGTTGTCATTCCAAAGTCGGTTCGGAAGGAGAGAATTATCGAAAACTTCGACATTTTTCATTTTGAGCTGAGCACCGAAGATATGGAAGCCATATCAGGATTAGATAAGAAGGTCAGCAGCTTCTTCGACCATCGTGACCCGCAAACTGTAAAGTGGTTATGCAGCAGACGACTTGATATCTGAAATCAAATAGAATACACAAAAGATGAAGAAGAGGTAAGGACATGACGGCTCTCAACGGGTGGGAAAACTTTTATATAATTGTCGGCTCGTCTGCCGGTGCTCTGATCGGATTGCAGTTCGTTGTCATTGCGCTCATTGCCGAAAGGCGAGCGGTACGGACGTGGCAGACTGGGGCCGCATTCGCGACTCCAAGCGTGGTCCATTTTGGGGTAGTGCTGTTGCTTTCATCAGTTGTAAGCGCTCCATGGGATGGTATTGAAACGGTCGCGATTCTTTGGGGCTTACTGGGACTCTGCGGGATAGTGTACACGATCATTGTGGCTCGACGCATGCGAATGCAAACCGATTACGAGCCCGTGTTTGAGGATTGGCTGTTTCATGCCCTGCTTCCTTTAACCGCGTACGTGGTGCTGGCTCTGTCGGCTTTGATTGTTCGTCCCAATGCGCGGCCTGCCCTTTTTCTTGTTGGAGCCGGGGCGCTGCTGCTGCTGTTCACCGGCATTCACAATGCCTGGGATGCCGCCACGTATCATGTGTTTGCCGGAAAACAACAGCAGACCGGAGGCAGCCGGTGATAGTTCGAAAGTTGTGGCTGGTTATGATCTTGTTTAATTTGTGGCGAAAGCATGAGTCACTTTAAAACAATCAGTGAGCTAGACCAGGCAGAGGGTTTTCCACCTCCTGAACATCCGCTGTTCAGCTTGAACCTTCTTGAGGGCCCGTCTGCCTTTAGAAAGAACGCGGAGTTCACGTGTGATTGCTATATCATCTGCTTTAAAAAAGTCAAAGCAGGCGAGCTATGGTATGGCAAAACGAAATACGACCACGACAGAGGTCTCATGTTTTTTACAGGACCGCGACAAATTATCACTGCTCGTGGACTTGAATTGGCAGAAAAAGGATTCGCTATTCATCTTCATGAAGATTTTTTGATGGGACATCCTCTCTTCATGGAAATCAAGAAATACAATTTCTTCGATTATGAGATTCATGAAGCGCTTCACCTATCTCCAAGAGAAAAAGAAATTATGTGGTCGTTGTTTCACAAGATGGGAACGGAGTACCACGACAATCCGGATGAGTTCAGCAAGTCCATAATCCTTTCGCATTTGGATTCAATGTTGAAGTATGCCCAACGGTTTTACAAAAGACAATTTGTTGACCGAAAGCCAATACTGGGCAAAGCGATTACGAAGGTCAACGAGAGCCTGGACGCGTATTTCGGAAAAGGTGAGGCAGGAGAAAAGGGATTGCCATCTGTGAACTACATCGCTTCCCAACTTCATCTGTCGCCAAAGTACTTAAGCGACCTATTGAAGGAGGAAACAGGCAAGACTGCTTTAGAACTGATTCATCTCTATGTGATCTCAGAAGCCAAGAACATGCTTATTGCCGGTGATCAAAGTATTTCTGAAATCGCTTACCATCTCGGTTTCCAGAACCCACCATACTTTTCCCGCTTATTCAAAAAGGAAGTTGGCATGAGTCCGAGGGAGTTCAAAAGTCATCTTCTGAATTAATCTTCTCAGACGAACGCACCGCCGGAGAGATACCTGTAACAGGGTTGAACATTTGGCGTCCCCTTGAGAATTGACTTACCAACTGTAAGTGAACTAAACGTTCAGGAATCAAACGGAGAAAGGATACATGAGACGATGTCGAGAATTTTTTTGTCGTGTCGGCATGGATTCCGGAGTACTCTGCAACTCGTCAGGAGTGTGAATTGGAGTCGGCAGATCTGTGTGCTTTGCCCCCGGCCCACCCAAATCTACCAACTTTTTAATCTTCAGCTTCCAATAATCTGCAAGAAAATCGAGAGAGGCGAGAATGTTTTCAATCTCGATTCAGCGAAACTGGCTCAATACTTCAATCTTCAGAACGTCGGTATTGAAAGTCTGTCAACCGCTCTTTGCGACAATAGGATTCGTCTTGATGCAAAGGAACCATCTGTTATGAAAACAGATCCACTGAAGAGAGCTCTGGAGTATAAATCGCTCATCGACAGTGAAATTATCAGAAACCAATCTGAGTTGGCTATCTATCTCGGCAAGAGTCGAGCTTGGGTCAGTAAAGTGATGAAGGTAGTAGAGAAAGGCAAAAGCTAATCGCGTTCCTCCGCATCGAGAGGGGCTCGACGAACTGATAATCAAAAAACAAAAAAGTCCCGTCACAATCTCTCACGACGGGACTCTCCATTTCCAGATAGGACTCTGCTTCTATTTCATGAGCATAAACTTCTTAATCGACTCGAATCTCTGTCCGTCGTTTCCTATCGCACTAATCCGGTACAAATACACACCGCTCGCGAACCTACTCATGTTTATATTCTCGTTGAATCTGCCTGCGCTTCTGCCCGCGTCCGCCAGGGGCGGACTCTCGTCGAATTGACAATGTCATTTCAACTCGAGCATTTTCTTTGTCTCGATGAATCTCTCTCCATTAATCCCGATGGCGGTGATCCTGTAGAAGTAGATTCCACTCGCGTATCGTGACATGTTCACCACTTCGTTGTATCTGCCTGCCCCCATTACTCCATTACTCCATTTCTCCACCCTTTGTCCTAATGTGTTGTATATCTCTAACGTCACATTAGAAGCTTGTTTCAGATCAAACCGTATTGTCGTACTCGGGTTGAATGGGTTCGGATAGTTCTGGTAGAGAGCATAGGTCTTCGGAACATCTACAGTTACAGAAAGTGTAGATAAATCTTTCGTCGTTCCTCCTGTGGATACGCTTTGTATCTTGTATCTGTAAGTGTCACCCGAAATTACTTTCGAATCGGTGAAATTGTAGATCCTTCCTGCTGAGCTTGTGCCGAGGCCCTTCAAGCTATCATTGCTCGTATAACTTGAAATGAGTTTGAATGTGGAGGTACCGGGATCTTCGCGGAGGATGTTGAAGCCGGCATTCGCCAATTCAGATTGCGTCTTCCATGATAGTGTAACCGATCCTACATCTGCAGTTGCAACAAAGTTTGTAGCCTGAACGGGAAGAGAATGGTCAACCGCGGGAAGATACGGGTAGCCGCTGTTGATCGAGCCGTTTATGGCCCATGTCGATATAAAATCCCACGAGGCACCGGTGTATGTCGATTCTGTTTTCATATCAGCAGATGTCTCTCCGGTACCAGCGGCACTGCTGCCGGTGCTGTCGGTGTTATAGAATGAGCCGGTTACGCTTCCCCCATAGTTACCTCCGATCAAACCACCGTAAGTGTTAGGCGCACTGACCTTGCTTACGCTGTAGCAATCGTCGATGGCAGCACTAGTGTGGTTCCCAACCAAGCCGCCTGCACCAGCACATGAGACATTTACTCTGCCAGTACTGTAGCAATTTGTGATCGAACCTCCATCCGTATATCCGATAAACCCGCCCATGCTGTAGACGGAACCGCCAGTTATATTACAATTGCTGAAGCTTGTCGCTACGGTGCCGTCACTTTCTCCGATAAGTCCGCCGCAATCGCCGTGCCCCGCGTAGACAGAGCCGCTGGTATAACAACTGGTAACACTGGCGCCCGACTCAACCCATCCTGCCAACGCTCCGACAAAATCATTTCCTGACACGCTGGCGTTTGTCACTCCCAAGCTCTCGACAACAGCGGACGAGCCAAGAGTTCCGAATAATCCCTGATAATTACTGCCGGTCCGTGAGATGTGTAAGCTGTCAATGGTGTGACCCTGACCGTCATAGGAACCCGAAAAAGGTGTTGAGGAATTTCCTATCGGCGAGAGTCCTGTCCCTGAATTCCATGTTGACGTTGGAGACGCGTTGATATTCGCGGTTTGTTTGTAGTAGTCACCCCACGCTGTATCGTTGCTCGCATCCTGTAACCACTTCAGGTTGTCTAGACCTGCGATGATATGTGGATCACTTGAGGTCCCACTACCCGAAGGCGCCGTTTCTGTGGAGGCGACTGTTGTGAAGCTGATTTCGCTTCCACGCTCGTAGCTGAGAATACTCGATGCCGAGACACGCAGGTAGTATGTTTGCCCTGGCGTCAATCCTGATAAATTCGCCGTGACATGAGTGGAACTGTATCCTGTAAGAGGACTCTGAGTGGCAACGACGCTGTCGTGGTAGGTTCCTGAGACAGTTCCGTACAGAAATCTCACTGTGGTTGTATCTCCGTTTGGATTTACGGTGCCGTAGGATATCGCAGTCGTTGACGCTATGGACGACACAGAATCGGTCATCGCAGTTGGAGCAGAAGGTGCCGCCGTTGTCGTGAAGCTCAGTTCGCTTCCCACCGCCGGACCCAATAAGTTAGACGCGATCACGCGGTAGTAGTATGTCGTGCTCGCAGTGAGACTCGAGATAGCCTTTGAAACTGAGATCGGTCCGTACCCGTAGATTGGACTCTGAGTGGCCGCTACCGTATCGGGGTACACCCCGGAGGAAGTCCCGTAGACAAACTTCACGGTGGTAGTGTCTTTATGCGGGCTGACATTTCCGTTTAGGGTGACAGACGACCAGGTGATACCCGTGCCTGCGCCGGTTGCTGCGCTCGGTGCAGCGGGAGCGTATTGAGATTGCCAAGCGAATCCCGGAAAGCCGCCGTTGATGCCCGGATCGATTGCCCAAGTGGATGTGAAGTCCCAGCTGTAAGTTGTGTAAGTCGATTGTGTCTGCATTTGTGAGGTCGTCGCTGCGATGTCGCCATAGCTGCTGCTTGACTGTCCTGAAGTCTGCGTGTCCCACAAGGAGTTAGTTGAACCTCCGATGTTATCCCCAATGAGTCCGCCGACCAATGAGCCGCCGGTGACACTCCCCGTGCTGTAGCATTTATCCACGCCGGCGCCCTGATCTTCTCCGACGAAACCGCCAACACCGCTCCCGGTGGCTATTACAGTGTCCATGCTGTAGCAGTTACTGATTCCATGGTTGTAGATATAGCCTGCAAAGCCGCCGACATTGGATCCGCCCTGGCATTTCCCTGTGCTGTAGCTCGCGGTGACGCTGGCGAATGATCCGCCTGCGCCAAGGAACCCGCCGGCATCACTTGCTCCGCTATCGCTGCCGGTGCAGTAGCAATCACTCACAGTCGAAGCGCTTATATTGTCGCCTACAAATCCGCCTGAATAATTCCCGGTCGCCAGTACTCTTCCTGAACTGTGGCTGTTCGTGATCCCTGTTTCAATACTTTCACCAATAAATCCACCGACGTAAGTCGCCCCGCTCACTGTTCCCGTGGCGTAACTACTATCGATGACAGAAGAAGTGGTGTTGACCCCATTATCAATCCCAACTAATCCCCCGACGTAATTCTTGCCCGTGACATTTCCCGTACTGTACGATGTTCGAATGCTGGTGACAAGGCTCGCGTAGCCAATGAGTCCACCGGTATATTGGTTTGCCGGGTTCGTGCTTTCAACGTTGCCTGTGCTGTAACTGCCGGTAACAGTGGCGAGAGTTCCGAGCGAACCTATAAGTCCACCGACATCGTCCGAGTCACCGGTGACAGCAGCGGAACTATGACTGTTGGTTATGACTGCGTAAATAGTTGATGGGTTTGTCGTGCCGCTCGCTTCACCGACGAGGCCGCCGAGCTGTGTACCGGAGCCGTGAACTGTGCCTGACACGTAACAGTTTTGCACGGTTGAAAAGTTGACAATTCCGGCGAGTCCGCCAACCGCAGTCGCGCCGGTTATGTTAACGTTTACAAGCCCGAGGTTTTTCACTGTGGCGCCGCCATACAGAGATGCAAACATTCCGACACTCCACGGGGAGTTGCTCAAGGAAATAAAGAGACCGGAAATTGTGTGGCCGCCTCCGTCGTATGTGCCGGCAAAACTATTACCGGATCCACCTATCGGTGTGAAACCGGCCCCCGAATTCCAGCTCGTGTCGGAAGATGCGTCTATGTCTGCGGTCTGCAAATAGTAATCCCCCCACGCGGAATCGTTGTGCACATCCTGTAACCAGGCGAGGTTGTTAAGATTCGCGATAATGTGCGGACTCGCGGAAGTCCCGCTCCCTGATGGCGCCGTTTCTGTCTGTGCATGTGCCGTCGAGAGAAACAGGCTCCCCACGGTGATTATGAATAGCAACGCGGGTGCTATCAATGTGTACGTCCTCTCTTTCATCTCTCCTCCGTTCTTCTGGTTTTCATATCTCGAAGTGATCGCGTTTTGGACAGACTTCTATACGAGAATGGTGCACCGAACAAAGTTTGATCACCTCTGAGTTTGTCAACATCGGTTTCATTTATCTTTCGTGGTACCTTGTGTTCGGAAATCCAATCGGCGATGAGCCACCGCCTGAAGCGTGTACCGCGATTGGAAAAAACACAATAGTGCGAAGTGAGAAAGCGAGAACCGCTGGCGCGGCAAAACCGTAAATGACTTTATCTACGTTCCCTCCACCGCTCAATTCCGGGCAATACCAGATGAGAGGTTCCGGGATCATTGCGAGAAAAGTTGAAGCTGACAAATGCGGGGCCAATTTCCTGCAGAGCGGCGAGTGAGAAACGATGTCACCGATGTCAATCCCAGATCAAACTTGTCGACCGGTTGGAATTCGCTCGATCCGTCAAGGAACCAGGCTCTCTCACTTACAACGTTGAAATGAGAATCGCTGACGACCCTGATTACAGGACAATTTCCACCATATAGAGGGTACCAGCGCCTTCTTATTGTGACCATGTGTATTTTGGTAACGCCGCCTCTTCGATAGCGGTTCCCAAAAATTCACGGTGAAGATCCGCCGACGCCTTCTGATTTAGGCAATTCTTGAGCTGGCCTATCCATCGGCAAGAGTATACAAACGAGTCAGATCGGAGCTGTCAACTCTGATCCGCTGCTTGCCGAAGAGAAGCATGGCAAAAAAAGTGCGAGGAAAACCGAGAATGGAAATTATCGCACAGGAGATAGGGGGAGGATAAGGAGAATGAACACACAATTCGAATATAGAGATTCGTCTGGATCTTCATTGTCGGCGGCGCTGGAACGGCCCGACCGCAAGATTGAAAGTCCCGTCACGATCTCTCACGACGGGACTCTCCATTTCCAGATAGGACTCTGCTTCTATTTCATTAACATAAACTTCTTGATCGACTCGAATCTCTGTCCGTCGTTTCCTATCGCACTAATCCGGTACAAATACACACCGCTCGCAAACCTTTCCATGTTTATATTCTCGTTGTATCTTCCAGCCTTCATCGTTCCGTAATTCTCTTCAAGCATTCTCTGTCCGAGAACATTGTAGATATCTAGAGTAACTGTCGATTCCTCCTTCAGGTCGAACCGTATTGTCGTACTTGGATTGAAAGGATTGGGATAATTCTGGTAGAGCGCATACGCTTTCGGAACATCGACGGTAACTGAAAGTGTTGATAAGTCCTTTGTCATTCCGTTTGTCGAGACGCTTTGGATCTTGTATTGGTACGTTGCTCCCGAAGTTACGTTCTCGTCTGTGAAGTTGTAAGCTCTGCCAGTGGCACTCGTGCCCATCCCTTTCAGACTGCTGTTGCTTGCGTAGCTTGCGATCAAGTTGAACGAAGTCGTGCCGGCCTGTCCCGCTTGCGGGAGGTCTTTGCGGAGTATATTGAACCCGGCGTTGTCAACTTCGGATTGGGTCTTCCATGAAAGTGTAGCCGCACCGAGTTTGGCTGTCGCAAGGAAGTTTGTCGCCTGAACGGGAAGCGGATGATCTGTCACGCCTATCAAGTAAGGATACCCGTTGTTGATTCCACTGCTTATCCCCCAAACGATTGTGAAATCCCAGAGAGCATCAGTGAATGTCGACACTGTCTTCATTTCAGCCGTGGTTTCTCCCGTACCGCCCGCGCTGCTTAAGAAACCTGAAGTCTGTGTATCCCAGAAACAACTGTCTACTGAGGAACCACTAAGATTGTAGCTCACAAAACCGCCGATATAATTGTCGTCAGCGCCATAGTCACTGCTAACACTCCCGGTGCTGTAGCAGTTCTCGATTTTCGAATTAGAATAATTAAATCCTACAAATCCTCCTACCTCATTATAGCTGCTTACGTTTCCGGTGGAATAGCAGTTGCTTACCGTTGAACCGGAATAATTGTAGCCGACAAATCCGCCGACGTAATCTGCGTGGGCACAACTGACGCTTCCGGTGCAGTAGCTTGTACTTACCGTGGAACTGGAATAATTTTCGCCTACAAATCCGCCGATATAATTTCCATAACCTGTGGTTGTGCTGACGACGGCGGTACTGTAGCTGCTGCTTATGGTGGCGCTGTCATTCTGACCAACGAGTCCGCCTAGATACCCCGCGGCCCCAGTCACACTTCCGGTGCAATAGCTGTTGTTTACTGATGAGCCATGATAATTAGAGCCCATAAGTCCTCCGACGTAACTGTACCCAGTAACATTCACGTTGAGCAGTCCGATGTTCTTTACCGTAGCGGCAGAACAATCCCCAAACAGCCCTACGTAATTGGTGCCACTGCGGGAAATGAACAAACCGGTTATGGTATGTCCGTTTCCGTCATACGTGCCGGTAAAGTCCAATCCAGTACCCCCTATTGGTGAGAACCCATTTCCCGAGTCCCATCCGGAGCTTGAAGAAGCGTCTATGTCTGCAGTCTGTTTAAAGTATAAACCCCAAGAGCCCGAATTCTGTGTTATCCAATAAAGATTATCAAGGGTGGCTATGAGGTACGGGTCGCCGAGTGTGCCGCTCCCTGATGGTGGTGTTGCCGTTTGTGAAAACGCATCTGCAGCGCTAAACAGAAAAAACAATGGGGCTGCAACCAATGTGTATATCTTCCGATTCATTTTCCCTCCACCTTTTTTCCTCTTTGTAAAAGTACATCTGCACCGAATAAAATGTGGATACGATCGGCTTTCGACGTATCTGTTCCGTGGTGAGACGGTCTTTACATTCCATTCTTCTGATTCTTGCTGACTGCAAGTTCGGTTTCGTAACGAAGCGTTCGTTTCTACTTCGTCAAGACGCAACGCGATATTCAATAGGATATAGAATGAGGATTGGACGCACGCCCATGACTGAATTACTAAATCAATCTATTTGAAAATCCTGGCGGTATCTCAAACTATTCCTATTACGTACATTAACATTATTTGGGGAAGCGGGTTCCCGAACAACGCTATCCGCACAAACCCAATACTACCCTAAGATGTGAACTTGATCATTAAGTAGGGTCCAATGGTCCACAGCGGAATTCGTCGTCGACTGATCTCCTCTTATCGTAACTTTTCAGAGAATAAAGAGAACCTCGTTTGTGAACTGAAGGCACAATTGGAGTAACTGGGCATATGGCGAAGCCATGTGAGATCAAGAGGAAAGGTCGAATAAGCAGCAGGCGTTTGCTCCCCGATCGGAACGATGACTCGAACTCCTTGAAAGTCGAAATCACGTTTATCGCCCGAAAATCAGCTCCAGGAATAGCGTTCACTAAGCAAGACAGCTAACTCAAGACTGGATTGCTAATTTGGGGGCAGGTCAATACAGTCACGCCCTGAACCAAAAAGATGTCATGATCTGTCTGAGGAGCTTAAGGAGTCCGTCGACACGGTGCCAACAGTGAAGCTCTACAGAAACGGAGTCATTCTCACTTATGATGAGCTCCTATCTGACTTTCAGGATGACCTTACCTCCTTTAAATCCGGATGGCAAAACGACGGAACCGTCCTTCTGCGGCTTAACCGGCTTTCCATTGACGGTTGCGCTCTTCACGCGGCCCGCATCTTCGACCACAAGATCTATTCTGCTTCCGTTGTATCTCAGGCTGGCTTCGACTCTTCCGGTGCCCGGATACAGGTTCGGCTTTAGGACCACGTGCCCGTCCTTGAAACTCACACCCAACCAGTGTCTCACTACAAAGAGCGCCACTTCAGCCGCAGGCCAAGGCAGAATTCCTGCGGTGAATGATTGATTCCTTGTGATTGGTATTTCCTCAAAGTAAGCGCCGCTGTGTCCACCCTGCACGTTGTGCAGCCATTCCAGAGTTTCCCTGCTTCGGGCATACATTCCCGCTTCATGCTGCGCTCGAAGGATGAAGCACGTTGCAAAAGGCCAGGGACCGGGTTGGTCGGGCTGCGAGCTCGTGTTGTAGCGGTCAAATCCGCCGAACGACCATCGACTATTCCATAGCCCCATAAGCTCGTCTAGAGTCTTCTTCGCGAGTGCAGACTTAGGATCAACTATTCCCAAGGCAATTGGGAGAGCCATCTCAGCATCAGGAAGGAGACGCTGGAGCGATTCGGTCAACGCAGGAGAGTCGATTATGTAACCTGCGTACTTTACCGTGTCGACTATATGACCGTCGGGCGAGCGGCGCTTGATTAGCGCACCGTTGTGCACCAGGGCCAGTTTCGGGTCATGGAGCATAGCCCGCAACATCTTGCTTGAGGCCGCTTTCCATGTTGCGACATAATCCTGCGCACCTATGATTCGCGCAAGCTCTATCGCATCCCGCAGACCCTCAATGACGTAGATCTGGTACGCGAGTTCATAACCTTCCGTCGCAAATCTCTCCCAGTACTCCCTCTTATTGTGAACCATCCCGGTAGAATCACAGAATTCGGGACGAAGAGGACGATTGGTCATTGCGATAAGCTTCAATGCATTCTTCTTAAGAAGGGATGAGTCTCCCGACCAATAGTAGTAATTCTTCATAGCATCCCATAACTCGCCCATCTGATCGAACTCCTCATTCTCCGGCTTTTCGTAATTGCTGGAGATCATCGTCGCCCCGTCATTTGTAATCATGCTGTCCATCATGTGAGAAAGGAGCCCGCGTGCCAATTCAAACTGGCCGATCTGAAGGAGTCCGAGCGTGGTGTTTGAAGCGTCCCTTATCCACTGACCGCCGTACTCAAACACTCCCGCGTCCATGATGCCGACGTCAGAGACATAACCCGGTAAAGTGAATCGGACGTTGTCATATAGCTCCTGCAAGACGGCGTCCGGCGTTTTAACTGTACTCTCCAGTTTCCATGCTGCGCGGGTTTGTTCAAGGAGTGCGCCACCCGATTTTAAATTCCGAATTCTGTCCAGCGCCGATGTGGTATCACCCGATGTCAGCTGCATCGCTACGAAAGTCTCGTAAGTTTTGGCACTTCCCGGAGGCACCTCAGCATTGATCTCCAGATAATTCTTATCCTCATCAGTGTTCAAGCCTTCCTGCCCTACCGCGACCGCTATCGTTTCCCTTTGACCCGTACTGACAATCATTCCCGGGTAACTTTGAACCTCGCCATCCGGTACGCCAAGTCGCAACTTGACCCTCTCAGTATCTACGATCTGTGCTCCAAAAAGAGTTATTGACCTTACGAATGTATTCTGGCCAACAATGGCAGATATCTTTTCCGTCACTTTGATCCCGCCGGCCCACCACACTGCTTCAACTTTGGGGATCCCATTTTCGTAAATCCACCTTGAAACTGTGTTCTGGCCCAGGGCAGTGAAGGGGAAATTTCCCATCGATACTTCCAATGCACTCGTCTGAAATCCGGAAAGCGGAGAATAGTTACCGGCATTCTCCTTACGAGCGCTTTGGCTTGCGTTCTGCGCGTCAAACAGGAGGTACGTGAACGCCGAGCCAAGGTTGGCTTTGTCCGACTGCACGAACATTTGTACTCTGCCGCTGCGCAGAACATAATACTCCCTTCCACAGAAATATGAGCTGTTGTTAAGATAAATGAGCGTGGAATCCGGGGCTGCAAGGGCGGATGCGGATGCAAGGAGAAGCCCGAACGAGCATGCAATAAAAAATGATGTTCTCATTTAGAATCCTCACTTTCCGGCTTTTGATAAACGTCGCAAGATTCCGGCGATTGACAGATTGTCACTTGTACAATTGACGATAAGAATGTTGAATGAAATAAATTTTCAGACTCGTCGATCTCCTGACAAAGCTAAAGGTATTGACACTCAATCACCGAACACGCAGTTAGCGCAGACACAATAATCTCAAGGGGCACCCTGTGGAGTGTAACGAATCTCAGAGACTTCAGTGCTCCCGTGAGCAGATTCCCAAAACGGCTTCCCATCTTTCACACCGACCACGCCATAACCAAACGCTGTAGATAGAAAGCATCGGAAGTCCCCCGGGATAGATGGCTTCAAATAAATTACCTTTTCAACAGCGTCATACCTCGCTCCGCTCATCCCCTGCAGAAGGGCATAAGATGCCATCGCACGCGCGTACCAGTGTCCCCACTCGTATTCGTCGAACGGATTACGTACTCGTCCATCATAACGTGCGCGGCATGCTTGGACGATTTCCAAGCCTTCGGCAACTAAACCCATCATCATCAAGTGCGAGGCCACCTCATATTCAATTCCTGTCCATACCTCGTCGGAATACACAAAAGGGAGAGATGGCCGACCGCCTTTTGGCCAGCTGCAAAGCAGCAGTCCTCCCTCCGATCCAACCGCGTAAGTAGGGCGGTCCACATTAGCGTGAGCAGAAAGATCGCGCTTGAAATTATTACGATGGACAGACTTCAGATGACTCTTCACCTTAGCCGAATCCAGTATCTGCCCTATTCCACAGACCTGTGCGAACCATGATCCTATTACGCCATCTGACAAACAGCCGCTGCCGTACTGGTAATTGGGGCCTTCCTTTGCGATCAGTTCCGATGCCTCCGAAGAATAATTCTCTTCATTCCAGACCATTGGTTTTTCAGGGAGCTTCGCTCGCAAGTTCCGCCACTCGGTTTTCTGGATGAAGTACTCACCGTCAAAAAGTGTATCGTTTGCCTGGGCGGTACCCTTCTGCAGCAGGGAAGCGTACGTTTCTATGTTGTCGCCTAAGGCCTTCCCGATCAGCACCGCGGCCTCCAGGGCTCCAAGATAGATGCTGGTACACATCCCATTCCTTCCCCAAAATTCGATGTCGTATGTGTTATGCTGGGGCTCTTCCAAACAACCCGTATGTCTCGGGTCCCATGTCTTGATGCAGTAATCGAGGCCAATCCTGACTTTGGGCCAAACCTTTTTTAACCATTCCTTGTCTCCGCTGATTCTCCATTCGCGGTAGACCTTCATGATGCCTCCCAATTGTCCGTCGGCAGCGTCGTACTCCTCGTGCACAATCGGCCTTATCGGAAGCCCGCTTCGAAAAGTCTGCTCACCGCTATCGTTCTGCGAAGGACCGAGCTCGGTATCTCTGAGAGTGCGTTCGAGTGCAGGGAACAAGTGTGGGATTGCCTGAGCGTAATTCCATACGTGAGTGCACAGAGCTCCCTGACCAGAGTCGTCGCCGCAGCCTTCCCATCCCCACAATCGCCCGTCATCCTGCCTGAGGATCGTCGGTGATTTGAGTATGGCAAGATTTGCTCCGACAGCTTCAATTACTTCAGATGGCAGCGTCGAGCTGTAGAAGCATTCAGTGAACCGCTTCGTACTCGCTCTAAGAACGACGTACTTTGCCCGCCAGTACTCGGCCAGCTCCTCAATGTTACTGAAATGTCCGGCGTACCATGGGCGATAGGCTGTCTTGGCCTCTCTGTCGTTGCCGGGAAGATCTTTCCCAACCCGCAGGCTTGTTTCTCCAGCATACCAAGCCAGGCGCACCACTATGATCTTTGTTTCGCCCGGCTGAAGCTCGAAAGGCACAAATGCCGAAGCACCGGGTGATGCCAGACCTTCACTGACCGGAGGATGTTCATAGCAGTTGCCTTCCTCCACGTCTCGCCAAACCATTCCCAGCCAGTCCCACCAACCGCCGCGGAACCATAAATGGTTTATCTTCACATTCGGATCGTCAACATGAATGGCAAACTTTGAATCGTCCCAGGGCCTGTCAGGCGGCGCCCCTCCGTGCAGAATGAATCCACCCTGTGAAGAGAGGACCCCGTTGGACGCATGATCGTTCGCCATGAAATTCTGTGCGTTAAACGAAAAGACCGCCTTGACGGCGTGCGAGCCATGATTAACGAACTGGTATTCCAATGCCGCGACGGGGAGACTGGCATTGTCCGCGTCGCCTGGTTCAAACGGACTCCAGCCTGTAATCTCGACTGCAAGAGGTACCTCATCGTCGGACAAGGTTACCTTTCCAAATGGAAACTGCGCCTTGAACGCTGTTCCCGCAAACCTGGGTAGACCCAAACCGGGTTTCGCCCCACCGCTCGCACTCCCAGGCTGTCCGAAGATCTTCCAGCATGGGGATTGTCCCTCCAGAACCCGCGCAATCTTCTCAGGTTCTTTAACCGATATTGCTGCAAATATTCCGGGCTCATTGAAAATATCCGGGTGGTTCTTGAGAGAAAAATGGGAAAGCGATCCTGTGCCATCAAGACAGATTGTTCCTGCCCCGATCCCTCCCATCGGGAAAGACAGCCGGTTTAAGTGTGATCCTTCATACGGCGCATCGGGACGCTTGCGCTCTTCGTTGTCAACTCGATGCATGCCAGCTGAAGGCTCGTTTTCTCTTTCGCCAACCTTGTTGATGATGGGCAGCGCGGCTGTTGCGACCGCGGATAGTTTTACAAATTGACGTCGATTCATGGAATCTCCTTCAATTATGTCAACAGTCTATGGCGTTTACGGGATTGGCAGGTGCGCCTCCGCCACTATCCGGCATTTTGATTTCCCCATGTGTAACATGCCATTGGAAATTTATGGTTCTGCATCTGAATCGACAACCGCCTGCGCAAGGATCACCTCTGAAATTTCATGACACGATAGAATGCAAGATCAATACAATCCGACAAATTCACCTTTTCTCGAAACAATCATGGTCTTCTTCTACACGGATGAACTATCTGAATTCCTTCTGAGGAGGCTGAGTAATTTTTGAAAATTGGTCTTATATCCCGCTTCTTGAACGAACACAGCTGCAAGAATAATTCCTCCTTTGAGCATGAGTTGAAAGTCCTTTTGGATTCCGTGAAGGCCCAGGATATTGCTGAGAAGTCCGATTATCAGTACGCCCGCAAGTGTTCCCTCAACGCTTCCCTTTCCGCCCATGAGACTCGTTCCGCCTATCACAACCGCAGCGATCGCATCCAGCTCGAACCCGACCCCATCGTTGGGATTTCCCTGAAGTAGTTGTCCGGTGTGGATGATTCCGGCGAGGCCCGACAGTAGTGCCGCGATTATGAACGTAGTTGTTCTAACCCAATTCACTTTTAGGCCGGCAAGAACTGCCGCCTCCTGATTGCTCCCGACGGCGAAGACGTGCCGTCCGAATCTAGTCTTTTTTAGCATGACCAGAAACAGTACGCCGATTGCCAGGAAGATGAATACAGGGAACGGAATACCGAAGTAGCTTTGTGTAAAGACCTGAAAAATTTCCGGCGCGGCGTGTTGTCCGAATCCGATATTCCGTGAGTTGTTGTTCGCAATAAAGAGGGCGAAGCCTCTCGCCGCTGTCATCATGGCGAGCGTGACAATAAAGGATTGAATCCTCCCCCAGGAGGTTAAGATACCATTTATCAGGCCTGCCGCACTGCTTACCGCAAGTGCGACAACGACTGTCGGCACAAATCCTAGCTGCCAATCCATCAACCCGAAAGCTGTGATGGTCGCACTAAGTGCCAGGACCGATCCGACAGAAAGGTCAATTCCTCCACCGATGATGACAAATGTCATCCCGACTGAGATTATCCCATTCTCCGATACCTGTCTCAGGATGTTGGTCAGATTTTCCACCTTGAGGAAAATCAACGATCCATCGCTCCCGAGCGGAGAGAAGATTACGCACATCACAAATATCAACAAGACACCGAGCGAGGGCTTTATCCAATCGCGATCAGAGAGTCTCAATTTATTCATGAGCAGCGTTTTCATTGAAGACATAATGCAATATGTCGCTTGCATTCGCTTTGTTTGTATCCAGCAAAGCTGTCGGTTTGCCGCGAAAGAGCACGAGAATTCTATCGGCGATCCTGAGTAGTTCCATGATATCAGAGCTACTGATCATGAATGATATGCCTTCCCCGGCAAGGCGCTGTATCAATTTATAGATCTCTTCTTTCGCTCCCACGTCGATCCCTCTCGTGGGTTCGTCCAGCAGGAACAGTTCTGATTTGCTCAATAACCCCCTAGCAAAAATTATCTTCTGCTGATTCCCTCCACTCAAACTTTCAATCGGTTGGTGGAGCGAGCGCATTCTCACGTTCATGCTATGTGCCTGCGCCCCCACCACATCTGATTCCATCTTGCCATTAAGGAATCCAAATCTCGAAAACTGCGAGAGTACGGATATGCTGGTATTTTGGATCAGGTCAAGTCCATGAAGAATTGCTTCAGCCTTTCTGTCACCCGGCAAATAAAACACTCCTTCATTGATGGAATCCGTCGGGGACTTTGGACGAAAAACCTTATTCCTGAGGAGAATCTGACCATCGTGCGCGGCGTTGACTGATCCGAACAAAAATTTTAGCAGCTCTGACTTTCCAGAATCCATTAGTCCCGCGATCCCCAGGACTTCACCCTTCCTCAATTCAAAATCAATTCCGGTGAGACGTCTCTCGTGCTCTTTAAACACCGTCAGTCCCGAAACGCGCAGCATGGTCCCGTTGTTGTTCGGCTGTCTGCCGATAGCTTCTTCGGACACATTCTTCCCCACCATTTTATTGATCAGCGCAGATCTTGGAATTTCCTGGGAAGCATATTTGCCGATCAACTTACCGTCGCGAAGGATTGCGATTTGATCCGCTATTTCGTAGATCTCCTCGAGCCGGTGAGAAACGAAGATGATTATTTTACGTTTCTCCTTCAGGAGACGTATCTTGTCGAATAGAATATCTGTTTCATTCCTGGTCAGTGCGGAAGTTGGCTCGTCTAATATTATCACCCGGGCATCCGTAGATAACGCGCGCACGATCTCCACAATTTGCTGCCACCCGATACTAATACTCCGCATTTTTACATTCGGCGGATAGGGGAAATCAAATTGCTCAAGAAGGGTTCTCGCATTTCTATTTAGGGCATCGAAATCGATGAACCGCAGATTGTTGACAGGTTCTCTGCCGAGAAAAATATTTTCAGCAGCGGTGAGGTCTGAAATGCAATTCAACTCTTGATGGATGATCGAGATTCCCCACTTGTCCGCGTCACGCGGATTCCTGAAGACCAAAGGCTGTCCTCCGAATGAAATCTCGCCATCATAATCATTATAGATTCCGCCAATGATTTTCATAAGGGTGGATTTACCCGCTCCGTTTTCACCCACGACTGATGTAACGCAGCCCGGCTCAAAAACAAGACTTATGTCATGCAGAACTTCCACTCCGAAGAAAGACTTACTGATGTTTGAGAGTTTCAACATGTTCAAATAGACCGCACGGTCATCTGCTCAAATAGTTTTTTGCGTTCGTAGTGTCAATCTCCATCGACTGCAGTGTGATTATTTTTTCCACCGTTTCTCCCTTTAAGATCTTCAGAGCGGTCTGAACGGCAACTCCGCCGCCTGTCGGATACACGAAGGTAGCGCTAAGCTCTCGATCAGCGACTGCCTGGATGCCGCCTTCCGGTCCGGGCAGCCCGTCAATTCCAATAAAGTACATACTCTCGGCCCGCCCCAGGTAACTCGCTGCAAGATATGCCCCCATCGCCATAGGATCGTTATGGCCGTAAACCAGATCAATCCTGTCGAACCTCTGCAGGGCGTTTTCCATTATCGATCTCCCCTTTTCCCGCAGCCATGCACCATCCTGCGAGTAAATGATTTTGATCTGTGGATAAGGACTTATGCCTTCGAGGAAGCCCTCATGCCTTTCGATCGCAGGAGTAGATCCCTTGAGCCCCCATATCTCAACAACGCTTCCTATTCCATGCAAGAGCTTCGCCGCGCATTCACCGGCTTCCTTCCCGATAAGCCTGTTGTCTGCTCCGATGAAGCAAGTGTATTTATCGGACAGTATTTTCCTGTCTATGACAATTACGGAAATCCCCTTGTCATACGCTTTACCGACAACCGCAGTCAGCGGCTGTGCTTCGTTGGGCGAAATCATAATCAGATCAACGCCACGGACAATGAAATTCTCCACATCTGCTATCTGTCGCTCGTTCTCTTGTTGTGCGTCGGATATAAGAAGTTCTATTTCCGGGTGCTTGGCAACTTCTGATTCGATTTCTTTATTCATGGCTTCCCGCCACGGCTCAGAGCTATTGCACTGTGAGAAACCGATCATGAACTTTGGATTGCCCGAACCAGACTTGCTCTTCCCGCACGATACGACCAAAATAGCAGGAACAAAGAGAAGTATAAGAATGCTTTTGATCTTTGACATATTTACACCTCTCAAGTAAGAGTGAGATAAACCAGCTTTTGATATTTTAAACAGTCTACGCCGGTATATCAAACAGGTTCCAGGCCCATGCGCTTTCCAGCACGAAGGGATGCTCGATCGAACAAGTGAGTTCTACGCTAGAATTCGTGTTTGTGCGATGAAAGAAAGAGCGAGGGTTCTCGATTGGGGTCAGCACAGGTGAGGAGTTGGTACGTATAAACGAGAGGTGAGTCTCCGGCAAGACCACATGTTTGACCAAGATGCCGAGTCGGTCATATTTTCACGCAAGGCGTGATGGCGGAACTGGTAGACGCACTGGACTCAAAATCCTAAGAACTGAAATCTTGAATGACAAAGTGCTCAATTTCTATTCGCAATGAGCAGCTTTCTTTTATCTTCATGACAAGTCTTTCCACATCTTGTACAAGCAGTGGTAACGTTTTGGTTAATCAGGTATATGTGGCCGAGGGTGGCATACGCCTTGGTAATGATTTGGTGACTCGACAAGGGTCCTTCCGCATCGCCACGATCCATTCTACCGTGTGCCGCTTCTTGCCCCTTTCAACCGACTGAGATCCACTGTTACCTCCACTTACGAATTTAACACTGGATCACTTTTGCGGTCACGTCACCCAAATTTGCCAATCCTTTATCCGATCCCTAACTTGCCATTGGCAAATAAAATCGAAAATAGGAACTCACCCCCCATCAGGATCTCCGGCAAAGTGTTCCACTCGATCAAACGTTCAAGAAAAGCGAGTTACAATGAGAGCACATCCAATAATTTTCCTGCCGCTCCTTATCGTAGCATTTTGTGCAGGCATATCCAAAGGGAATCAGAAAGATATTCTGCATCCATCATATTTGCGGTGCGAGTATCTTGTCAATCCTCTCGGGATTGACGTGGTCACCCCGCGTCTATCATGGTACAGTGTCTCGGATCGAAGAAACGAGAAGCAGACATCCTATAGAATATTGGTTGCAAGCTCTCTCAGGAAATTGAACGCGGACGATGGTGACCTCTGGGATTCGAAGAAGATCACATCTGACGAAAGCATAAACGTGATTTACGCTGGGAAGGAGCTTCTTTCGGGCGAGGAGTGCTTTTGGAAAGTGAAGGTCTGGCACAACCACGGCACCGAATCGGGATGGAGCGAACCGGCAAAGTGGAGCATGGGCCTGTTGAAAAGTACAGACTGGAAAGGATATTGGGTGGGACTCGATAGCGCCATCGGAACCGATAATCCGGACAGTGAGCACACGAGATTGTCTGCACGTTACCTCAGTAAACAATTTGACGCATCGAACAAAACTAAAAGAGCTACGATTTACGTTTGCGGTTTGGGATTATTTGAATTGCACATCAACGGTCATAAGATCGGTGATCAGGTCCTTGCACCTGCGCTTTCAGAATACCCGAAGAGATCCTATTGCATAACATTTGATGTCACGAAGTATATCGTGGGGGGCAAGAATGAAATCGGCGTGATCCTCGGCAACGGACGCTTTTTCGCGCCCCGCCATATGGTGCCGACGAAAACGATCAACTACGGCTTTCCGAAAATGATTTCCCAGTTGGTTATCGAAAACGAAGACAACTCGACACAATACATCGTGAGCGACACAACATGGAAAATAACCACCGACGGACCGATTACGTCCAATAACGAATACGACGGTGAAGCCTACGATGCCAGGAAGGAAATGTCCGGCTGGGACAAGACAGACTTCGATGATTCTAATTGGAAGAACGCCAAGAGAGTAGCGAGTCCTTCCGATGAGCTCAGCGCGCAGATGATAAATCCGATTAAGGTGATGCAGAATCTCGTTCCCAAATCGATGAGACAGGTCAAGCCGGGCGTGTATGTATATGATATGGGACAAAACATGGTGGGTTGGGTCTCACTTAAAGTCAGGACGAGTAATTCCACTAAGATCAAAATGCGCTTTGCCGAGACCTTGCGTCCGGACGGAAATCTATACACCGCAAATCTACGCTCTGCCGAACAAACGGACACTTACATCACAGGAGGCAAAGGACTTGAACGATGGGAGCCTATACTCACCTATCACGGATTCAGATACGTCGAGCTGACAGGATACCCGGGTAATGCCGACTTGGGTACAATCCGGGGAAGGGTAGTTTACGATGATGTAAGAACTGTCGGAAGCTTCAGCTGTTCCAGCGACATCATGAACAGGATCTATCACGCGGCGTATTGGGGGATTCGCGGGAATTATCGAAGCATCCCGACCGACTGTCCTCAGCGCGACGAGCGTCAGGGATGGCTTGGAGATCGTTCAACAAATTCTTACGGAGAGACTTTCCTTTTCGATAACAATGCACTCTACGCAAAATGGGTTACAGACATCGCGGACGCACAAAAACCCGGCGGCAGCATTCCGAACGTGGCACCCGCCTACTGGCCGATATACACTGACAACATGACCTGGCCGTCATCATTTATAATCATTCCCGGAACTCTTTACAGACAATTCGCGAACATCAGTGTCATCGCAAGAAATTATGACCGCATGAAGAAATGGCTCTTCTATATGCGCGATAATTACATGAAGAATTATCTTCTTCCCAGGGATACATACGGTGATTGGTGCATGCCGCCCGAGAAACCGGAACTAATACATTCCGAAGATCCAAACCGGATAACTCCAGGAGATTTTATCGGCTCCGCTTACTTCTATTATTGTTTAACAGTAATGGAAGGTTACTCGCACCTTCTGAACAAAGTTCAGGACTCAGTTGAATACGCTTCACTGGCAGAGAAAGTACGCCACGCGATAGACATAACCTATCTGAACAGGGACAGTCTTTGCTATTCGAACAATACCGTGACGGCCAATTTGCTCGCGTTGTCTTTCCACTTATCGCCGGACGACCTGGCGAAAAATGTTTTCGAACATCTCCTTTACAAGACGGTCCACGAGAACAAGACACACGTAAGCACGGGTCTGGTCGGCGGACAGTGGATGATGCGCGGACTGACCGATTATGGCAGAACGGAAGTTGCGGTCCGTCTCGCAGAAAACAAAGACTATCCAAGCTGGGGATACATGATTGAAAACGGTGCAACGACCATTTGGGAACTGTGGAACGGAAATACTGCCGCTCCCGACATGAATTCAGGCAATCATGTTATGCTCCTGGGCGATCTCCTTGTATGGTACTACGAAGATCTTGCCGGGATCAAAGCCGATATCGACAGTCCGGCCTTCAAACACATCTTCATGGATCCACACCCGGCAGGTGATTTGAGGTTTGTGAAGGCTTCTTATCTCTCGATGTACGGTCTGATCAAGAGCTACTGGAGGAGAGAGGAAGACAAGTTTAGTTGGGACATCGACATTCCCGCGAACACAACGGCAACTATTTACATTCCGTCTCACAGCGAAAGTGCCGTGACGGAGAGTGGAAGAAATGCATCCGTCGCTTCGGGCGTAAAATTCCTTAGCTTCGAGAACGGAAGAGCTATTTACGAAATAGGGTCGGGGAGTTATCATTTTGTTTCTATAATTCACAAATGATAGCGTTTGATGATTGCCCAGCTGTTACGATCAACGAGAATGACCTGATCGGCGCGGCATTGACCTGCCCCATTTCTTGTAGCAATATGAAATTGAGGACAGTGATCCTGTCAACCATTCCCGAACCAACCCAGATCACGAAGTTGTTGAGCCAGAAGACCATGGTTCGAAAGAATAAAGGCGTGATCACGCGTGCCACCTGAAAAGACACGCGGCCGTAACTCCCGGCTTGAATGGGCTCGATGCATCAGCACTAGGTTTAGCCATCTGACTCGGAGAAAGTTGCCCGGACCACGGGTTAAACGCAAACAGTTCTAGCCCGGGTAGTGACTTTTTAGCCGCCATAAGAAATTGGGACTTTTTGTTCTCTGTCCGGCAAGCTCTGAAGTCTAACGAGGAACTTCACTCTCGTGTAAGAACTCGGCAGGGATCACAGACATTGCCGATAACCGATCAGGCTTCTCAGAGTAAGTTCATCAACTTGAATATCCACCCTCAAGAAACTAGATTTACATCGAGATCCGATTATCCGACTGGCAAATAGAAATGAAATTTGCTGTCGGCAGCAACGAGGCGAAGTCATCGGATGGATTGACCTCCCAGACTTCCGGTCTTGATCTGATTGACAGTCGTACATTCTATTAAAGGGCTGCGAGAATGAACGGGCGATCACTTTCCAGACGCGAATTCATAACAGAGTCTGCGTTTATCGCGGGCGGTACGTGCGTCGCATTATCTTCCCCGCCCTTCCTAAAGGATCTCTTCGCGCGAACCGCAAAGAGATTTGAAGAAGATTATCTCAAACAGCTTGCCGAACAATCACCGGTCGCGCGGTTCTGGCTTTCGACAGATACTAAAAATGTCGACTGCATGAGCTGCCATACATCCGACGAGATCAAGAGTGCTAACCGATTTGATCACGAAGGAACGATTGTAAAATGTCTCCTCTGCGCCCAGGGTTGCGTAATCAAACCGGGTGAACACGGAAGATGCAGGGCGCGAATGAACACGGACGGAAAACTCAGAAGTCTCGTGTACGGCAGGCCAATTGCGATTCACACCGACCCGATTGAGAAGAAACCTTTCTTTCATTTTCTGCCGGGCAGCCAGGCATACTCGCTGGCGACTGCAGGGTGTCCGCTCTCGTGCCAATTTTGCCAGAACTGGGAAATCTCGCAGGCGAAACCTGAGGACTACCAGGTCGGTTTCACTTCTCCGGAAGAAATCGTGAGCAACACCGAATCGGAAAGGACGCCGATCATTGCATTTACTTACAATGAGCCGACCGTCTTCGTGGAATATTTGACCGACATCGCGCGCAAAGCAAGAGAGCAAAAGATCAGAAGCGTCCTCGTAAGCTGCGGCTTCATGAATGCCGATCCGCTCAAAGAAATGTGCGAAGTCCTCGACGCAATAAAGATAGATCTCAAAGGATTCAGCGAAGATTTCTACCAGAAGGTGTGCAACGCAGAGCTCAAGCCTGTCATCCGAAGTATAAAACAGGTTTCGAAGACCAAAACTCACCTCGAGATCGTTAACCTCGTGGTTCCGACACTCAATGATTCTGACAAGATGCTCAACGATCTCACAAGCTGGATCGTGGGCGAGATTGGTCCTGATGTGCCGATACACTTTACCAGGTTTCATCCGGATTATAGACTGTTGAATCTTCCTCCGACTCCGATTTCGACCCTTGAACGCGCGAGAGACCTTGCCATGTCCAAAGGAATCCATTATGCGTTTGTGGGAAATGTGCCCGGTCACCCCGGCAACTCTACGTACTGTCCCTCCTGCAATAAAATCGTCATAAAGAGATCGGGCTTCTTCGTTGTCGAGATGCATATTAACAATGGCTGCTGTGAATACTGCGGCCATCCTATTGCGGGTGTTTGGAAATGATTTTCGTGGTCTATTCGCTTCTTCGTGCCAAACCATTTTAGCATCTGGCCAACAACTAGTATGAGGTGGCTCATGAAAAGGGTTTTATGGTTCGTGGCTTTTTTGCTTCTTGCCAGTTCCTGCCAGGGGCAAAAATCAGCATCTGATCCTGTCAGGCAACCGGTATTTGCCGGTCAATTCTATCCGGGTGATCCGACAAAGTTAACAAATGCGATAAAAGCCTTTCTCGACGAGGCGAAGCCCTCAACACTGGATGAACCGATCGCGATCATTGCGCCACACGCGGGCTACGTATTCGCAGGCCAAATAATCGCGGATGCGTACAACCAGGTGAAAGGAAAAGAATACGACATCATCGTAGTGCTCGGCACCAACCACACTACTGCAGGTTTTGACAAGATCGCGATCTATCCGCACGGTGCGTTCGGGACACCGATCGGCGATGTTGAAGTGGCGGGAGACCTGGCGGATGAACTAATGAAGAAAGATCCCGATGTGATCGCAAATCTCGCCGTTCACGCGCAAGAGCATTCAATCGAGGTCCAGTTGCCGTTCGTGAAATATCTCTTTCCAAAGACGAAGATATTGCCAATGATAGTTGGAGCGCCTGACATAGAGATGTGCCAGAGATTCGGTGATGCAGTCGCGGGAATTCTTGTCGGGAAGAAAGTGCTGATAATCGCGAGCTCCGATCTTTCACATTACCCACGATTCGATGACGCGATTAATGTTGACGATAAAACACTCAACACGATAGCGACGCTGGATTTAAATAGCATTAGATCGGTGATGGAGTCCCAGCTTGATCGTGGTACGCCGGGGCTGGTAACATGCGCTTGTGGAGAAGCACCGATAATCGCGGCAATTGCAACGGCAAAGGAACTCGGCGCGACATCCGCTTCCGTTGTAAGCTACACAAACTCCGGCTACACTCCTCTTGGGAGCGCTGATCGGGTTGTGGGATACGGCTCTGTTGTAATTGGGAGGGGGAAAATGACTTCCACCAAAGAATCCGACACATCGGCCATCGGTGAATCATATGTCCTCAATTCAGCCGACAAGAGCGCGCTCTTGAAATATGCACGCGCAACCCTTGTGAGATATTTTTCAACTGAAACGGTTCCGCTTCTGCGAAGGATTGGACATCTTCAGAAAATGAAGCGAGGCGCATTCGTGACGTTGAATGAGAACGGCGAGCTGCGCGGCTGCATCGGATACATGATGGAAGACAGACCGCTCGGAGCTGTCGTCGGCGCGATGGCGATGCAAGCCGCCTTCAACGATCCGCGATTCCAGCCTCTCAGAGAAGACGAATTGTCGAAAGCAGAAATTGAAATCTCCGTCCTGACTCCGTTCACAAGAGTGAAAAGCGCGGATGACATTGTCCTCGGCCGCGATGGAGTGGTCATAAAAAAGGGAGACAAACAAGGCGTATTCCTGCCGCAAGTGGCCACGGAGACGGGATGGACCAAGGATGTTTTCCTTGACCAGCTCTGCCACAAGGCCGGACTGGAATCGGGCGATTGGAAAAATGCTGAGCTTTTCACTTTTCAGGCCGACGTCTTCAGTGAGCCGAAGAATCATTAGCTGAGCAGAATAGATTTGCGCAAGGAAGTTACTGATTGCACAGCCTTCCGCAGCATCCATGCACTCTTTATGACATTATTCAATCAAGTCTTTTGACCGGCAACTTCGGGCTGTTATTTCGCAGGTCGTTGATTGCGCATTAAAGAAATTACTTCCAGCGTTGCCTACCTGATCGCCGTCGGTCTCGTCTCGATCCTCGGTCAGGTGATCATCCTGCGCGAGCTGAACGTCGCCTTCTACGGGATAGAACTGATTTATGTCCTCTCTCTTGGATTCTGGCTTTTCGGCACCGCGCTTGGAGCCGCACTCGGACGGCGTTCCGGCCCACCGGCCGAAGCACGTGTCCATTTGCTTTTCCTGCTGACATCACTTGTGTTGTTGATCGACATCGCCTTCATTCGAGGGACAAGGGTGATTTTTGGAGCCGTCCCGGGCGGATACCTGCCATTCGAGCTACAGGTTGCGGCGCTCGCCGCGGCTTTGCTCCCGATCAGTCTTCTAACAGGTGTACTCTTTCAGTTTTCAGCGAATAGATTCATGTCGGAAGGCGGAACTTTAGCGAACGCATATGCAATCGAAAGCGCTGGTGGTGTGGTCGGCGGACTTCTTTCAACGTTCTTGCTGATGCTCGGCATCCAAAACCTTACTGGTGCTTTCTTCTGTTCGGCAATCTCTGCAGGGGTCGTTTTAATGTATTCGTCGTATCGTCCTGCAGAGAAATATCTGTCAACGATCGGGCTTGTCGCCTTGATTGTGTTGATCTGTCTCTCAGGATCAATTGGCAGATGGATGACCTCCTGGAATCATCCGGATCTCGTCGGGACCTTTGACACGCCTTACGGACGGATAAGCGTAACTGCACAGGAGGAACAAGTCTGTGTCTTCGAAAATGATGCCCTCTCATATGAAACGGAGACAACGGCGGCGGAGGAATTTGTACAACTCTCTACACTCCAATCGGCAAGTCCAAAGAAGATTCTAGTTTTGGGCGGCGGCTTGGAGGGAATCATCTTCGAGCTTCTGAAATTGCCTGTCGATACGATCGACTATATCGAGATGAATAGAAACATGATAGAGGCAGTCTTGAATCACCTCCCTGCCGGCTTTCGCGATGCAATTTATGACGGCAGGGTCCGCATCATCAATCAGGACCCACGTCGATTCACTGGACAGTCATATGACGTGATACTCGTCGCTATGCCCGAACCTATGTCCGCGCAGAACAATCGATTCTATACTCAGGAGTTTTTTGAGCACTGCTCGCGCGAACTGACCCGTGAAGGGATAGTTGCATTCATGATTCCGTCCGCAGAAAACTTATGGACCAATCAGCTGGTGAAAAGAAACGGAAGCATATACCGTGCTCTCCGTGCGGTCTTCGCAAATACGGTCGTGTTACCTGGTGTAGCAAATGTCTTTATCGCTTCGGATTCACCGCTGACTGCGGACACGTCGATCTTATGCGGCAGATTCCGCAACAGGCATCTGAATACCAGGCTGGTTTCACCGGAATACATCAACTATGTCTACACTAACGATCGATTCAAGACCGTAGAAAATCTACTTTCATCAGTGAGCGTCGATCCGAATTCAGACCTGAAGCCCGCCTGCTACGGCTACACACTTTCAATTTGGTTGTCCAAGTTCGTAGGTGGAATCGATCTGAACTCCGATACGACGAGTCTCACAGATTCTGCCATCAAGTCCCCCTTTTTTTGGCTCACGATGATTGTGGCACTGGTTATAGTTTTCAAGAAGAGATTCGTCGCAACAAGATTGTTCCTCTTAACTGTCACCGCAGGATTCACCGGAATGCTACTGGAGACCGTCCTCATCCTCAACTACCAGAACAAGAGTGGGGCACTTTATCAAGACATCGGGTATCTGCTCACAACGTTCATGGGTGGACTCGCGATTGGGTCGTGGGCAGGTAATCGTCTGTTCATACGGTGGGATGTGGGAGCGAGGAAATTGATTGGAGGTGCTATCCTCCTCGGACTGATAGCTTTGAGCTTAATTGTGTATTGCGGCATCAGCTCCGGATTGGTTGGGACGCTCTTGTCAGCTTCGCTGGCTCTTCTGCTGGACGGGTTTTTTGTCTCCGGTATTTTCGCATTGGCAAGTTTCAAAGCTGCCACTGACCTAGAACGGATTTCAACGTGGTTGTACTCGGCCGATTTGGTCGGCGGATGTCTCGGTTCAATCGCAGCGAGCCTGGTTCTGGTGCCGTCATTCGGGATACTCACGACTTGTGTCATCAGTGCTTTCGCCTGCATCGTGGGATTTATTTTCCTTAGATGAGTTCGATCGCCGGACCCTCACGGGAACGCGTTTTCCCGATGAAGCGATGACGTGTCCCCCAAGAACCGGTCCAATGTTATATTAGTAAAACGAGTAACATAAGGACCAAAGGTCTACGACTCTACGAGTTCGTAGAACCTCGTAGAGGAGATATCATGGGAAAGAAGCGGCACACGGTGGAATCGATCGTGGCAATGCTGCGAGAGGCAGAAGTCCAAATGGCAAAAGGTCAGACGCTGGCAGAAGTTGTCCAGCAACTCGGTATCAGCGATACGACGTACTATCACGAAGTGATGGCTTCGCCACAAATGGAGAAGAGAATACGGTCGATGACTCGAACTTATTAAACGTCAGTTTGAGGATTCTTCTTAGAAGAATGCTTAAAGGAACACAGTTTCTTTGGGCGGTGTCCTGACTTCACCTTGAAACACAACAGAGGGGCGGATCAGTTTTTGATCGGCAGTACTCCCAACCCATCCTCCCAAAGCACGCGGTCAGAACTTGGTAGCGCAGCTAGTATCCCGCCCCGCAGGAGACCTAAAGCATGGTGGATGAAACTAAATGACATTGACCTCCCGCTGAAAAGTGATCCAAATTAAATTCTTTCAAAAGTGCCCCTCCCAATAACGAATGCGTCAATTTTGTTTATAAATTTTCCGCGGTCGGAGAAGCCTTCCGGGCTCTCGAACTCTGTCAGCCAGTGGAAGTTAACCAACCTTTCTCGCAATGAAGCCTTCAAAGCTTGTGGCTATACAGACCATAGTGTGCATTTATCAATCCATAAAGTGGAAAGTCAAGGAGGAGCATGGTGTCCGCGATTTTTGTTCCCTACAGCGTTCCTGCAATCCAGAGCTTCAGCATTTCCTGCTGACGGAGAGTAGGGTTCGGAATTTCATCCAAGTCCACCTTTACCAGTTCATATGAAGTGAGATGAACCGTGGTCTGCTCCGGCTTAGCATCACGGAGATACTGAATGACGAGACTGTCTCCCAGCGTTTTGCCCGCAATGATTTCACGAAACTGGTCTGCACTTCCAATTTGTTGACCGTCGACCGCCAAAATATCATCGCCGGTCCGGAGGCCGGCGCGCCACCAGGCCGTCGGAACACCGTAGATATAGATTCGCACATGACCATCATGCAACTGCGTGAACGCATAAACTCGAAGATCCGGTTGAGGTTTCCCTGCTGAGTCTTTCGCTACCACGCGGTTTATAACAGCGCGCAACCCGATGCTGTTCAGGTATGGTTCAAGGTTCAGCGGATGTATGCCCCATATATGGTCCTGAAAAAACTGATGCAAGTCGCAACCGCAAACTTGACTCGAAGTCTCCTCGAGATCCTTATTTGTGAACCCTACCGACCTGGTATACTTCTCAAACATCGCCTTCATCACGTCATCCAGTCCTCTGCGCATATGGGACGAATCACGAAGGGCAATGTCCAGCAATTGTCCGAAAAGCATGCCCTGCGTGTAATAGCTTGCAGTGTAGCCGCTGTCTGCCGGGTCAGGATGATTGACGGTCAGGCTTGCATGTTCCGGGGACATCCGGGAATTGCCCGCGCTCTGGTAGTACGACGCAATATTGTTCTCAAAGCTCCGGACGTATTCCGCAGTGTCAAGGATTCCCGTCTGCCGCAATATCTTGTTCGCGTAGTAGATCGTGACTCCTTCAGACCACCACAAGACCGGCGTAGGAGTTGTCTCCTTGTAGGTGATCTTGGTCTGTTCTTTTGGACGAATGCTAACGAGATTCCAGGTGTGGAAGAACTCGTGCGCAATTTCTTCGTCAAAGGCGTGCGGGTTGTTCGCCAGCTGCGAACTCTCCGCACCAAGAGACAGAGAATTAAGGTGCTCGAGAGCATCGTCAGCGCCATCTTGAATAAGAAACCAATATTCCCGGTATGGAGCACGTTTGAATATCGCCATTGCTGCCCGCACGATCTTTTCAATGTCGTCCACGAATACACTTGTGTCGAATGGTACAGTCCCATGCAAAGGCAAATACACTGCGTGATGAGGAATGTCATCGACGAAAAAGGTCCATTCATGAAATTTTCCTAAAAGGATCGGAGAGTCGACAAGCTGATCCACATTGGATGCGGAATACGCATTCAAACTGCCTTCCGATGAGAGACCGGTAGCTGCCCGCCAACTCGCAGGAATCACCAATGTTACAGTGGAGCGGGCATCTTCGCATCCAACGATGTACAGAAATGTCTGCACTCCACCGATGAGTCCCCCTGTTTCACGAAGGAACAAGCGCCAGCTTCCGCGCCTTGGGCTAGTTTCTTTCGTCATTTCAAATCGGTAATGGACAACAACGTCGGGTTTTCGCACGACCGCCCTCCAAAGAGCGCTGTCTTCACGCACGATGGGAACGATCTCTCCATCACATTCCACCGTCAGATCTCTTAGATTCTTCCAGAAGAATTCGTTGTACTCAGGATGTTGAGCGAAGGCAAGCCATAATGTGTCGGGCGCGTCATGAATTTTCATGTCGACGCGGAAGCCGGACAGATTCGCGGAGTCGATGGTGACCGTGTAATGGATAATCGGCTTGGCAGCCTGGCATCGTTCAACCAGGAACACGAACGCAATGAGTGGGAAGAGCACGGCGACCTTTTTGATATGCTTTTTCATGCCCGATCTACTCTCACTTTAATTCATACAACATATTCCTCTTAGTTTAAGGTCCGCCGGTGACAGCTAATGGCAATCTACCCCTGCTCAGAAATCTTGCATATCCCATTTCGCAAAAGGGTTGCCCCGCCTTGACGCTCTAAATAGTGCCTGTATGTCTTCAAAGTCAATCGGACCCTATTGCTCCTCGATCGGAACGATGACTCGAACTTTCTGACGTTCAAAATCCGGGCTGTTATGCCAGGATTGGCAAGACGAAGGGTTTTTCTGAACATGGCGCAGCACTAAGCCGGAAAAAGTTCTATTCCGCAATAGCGACATTCACTCGCGAATCGGCGGCGCCATAGTAGAGATACCACCTCCCTTTGAATCGCACCAGCCCTTCGACGAACGTCGTCCCCGCTTTGTACTGGCCTGTGAGCTCGTCCACGAGCGTGGGCTTGAGTATGGGTCCACAAGTGCGCGCGATGACTTTCCAGGGCCTGGCGCGATCAAACAACAGCTCGCCAACCGAGTACCTTCCCTTTGCGAGCGATGGAGATGCGTTTTCACCCCATGCATTCTCGCCATTGTACAGCAGAACGATCCCATCTTTTGTTATCACCGCGGGAGGTCCGCATTCAGCTATCTGGCTGTCGTACATCTTCGGCCTTGGAGAGACGACATTCATCAGCCTCCCGGCGCTGTCAAGCATGGGCGTCCAATGAACCAGGTTGTTGGAATAGGCTATATGGATGAAGTGATCACCCCAGTACATCCAGTATTTCCCGTCTATCTTCGTCGCAACTTGTACGTCCCCATTGAACATCGTGACTATCGCTCCCGACTTGGACCACGTGTCAAGGAACCGTCCGCCATAGGCCCTCGCAAACGCGGGCCCACGTTTCTTCCATTGATATAGATCGCGCGACGTGGCGACGCTTAACCTGGCTACCTTCAAGTTCCAGCTCGTGTACGTCATCATATAGAGGCCATCTTCCGTCTGCACGACACGCGGGTCCTCACACCCGCCCGGATAATCGTAGTGGAAAAAAACGCCACTGTCCGGGTAAAGCACGGGTTCTTTGTATTTCGTGAAGTGTATCCCATCTTCGCTTACCGCCACTCCGATCGTCGACGTCCGGCGCCCTATGCCGGCCCCCGGGTTGTCTTCACACCTGTACAGCAAATAGATCTCGCCGTTCCTGACGATTGCCGCCGGGTTGAAGACGTCAGCCGCCTGCCATCTGATAGTGTCTCTAGTCACCGGTGAGACGAAAACAAGCGTGGAATCAGGCTTCAGCACCGGATTGCCCGCAGGTCTCACAAACGGACCTATGACCCATCTGTCCGACCCATTGGCTAGACCCAAGATGAGAAAGCCGAGGAGAATAACGTAGTAATAATTTCTCAAGCTGGTCCTTAAAGAATCCGGAGGCTTGCGATCATAACGACCTGCCAACTGCAGTGCACCTTATGAATCAAGCCGGTTTTTGTTAAGTTTGATTTAGAATTCATCCCGCAAGGCGGCCATCAACCGCATTTAGTTAATCCTCTTCATTAACATTTAAACAGAATTCTTTACTCTCCCTAGAAAAGCCAATGGCTTGTCCACTTGAATTTGAAGACATACACTCTTAACCTTCAAAGTTTACCGGACGGGAATAGGTGAGAAAATCAGATCTGACTTTATCTCACCAAGCATTTGACAAAGACATCTTATTATTTCAACAGCCTCCTGATGCTGAAACCTGTTCGAGGCCAAGTATCCTCCTCAGCTAGAGTTTTATTTTTGTCTCATCGCCCTTGTACAAAACCGTTCTATCCGGCTTCGCCTCGGCGTCGATTCCAGCACCATGATTCTGTTTCACTAGTACAACATTGAAAGTCCTTTCCTGAACCATGCCGTCGAATTCACCATTACGTTCGCCAATTGTTAAAGTCTTTGACTTTTCGTCCCAGGAGAACCGGATGGTTGCCTTTTTTCCTTTTTCATAATTGAAATTGTCGTTTTCGTCTTCATAAAGAGTGAACATCCCGTCCGCACCGGAGTAGATTCTCAATTCGATTGGATCGTTTTTCTCAGAGGCATATTGCTCATAGGGGCCCATAGGTATTATCGACCCAGCCCTCACAAATAAAGGTATGATATCGATCGGAGCCGGAGTCTCGATTGTTCTTCCTCCGGCATTCTTACTCCCTGTCCAGAAATCGTACCATCCGCCTTTGTCCTCAGGCAAGTAAACCTTGCGGCTCATTGCTTTCGGTTCGGTTACCGAGTTCACGAGAAATGCAGTCCCGAACATGAACTGGTCGGCAATATTCAAAATGTTTCTGTCAGTCCTGAAATCCATTATCAACGGACGCATGATAGTGTAATTATCAAACGTTACCATCGCGCCGAGCGAATAAATGTAAGGCATCAACCTGTATCTCAGATTATCCGTTTTCACTAATTGCTTCTCAGAGTCCTCACCGCCGCGCCAGAGCTCCGTCTGCCTGCATCCGTGCACACGGAAGATCGGACAGAACGCTCCATACTGGAACCATCTCGTGAGCAGCTCGCGATAGTCGGCGCTGTTCAGGTCGGCCCCGGGGACAAAACCGCCAATGTCCGTCGTCCAGTAAGGCACACCGGTAATTGCGAAATTGAGCCCCGCCGCAATTTGTATTCTGTACGTTGTCCAGTCATAGCCAATATCGCCGGACCATGAAGTCACTGCATATCTCTGTTGGCCCGGAAATGCAGACCGCGTTAAGATAAAAGGACGTTTCGTTGATTCAGTGGAGCGCTGTCCCTCATACACGCCCGTCATTGACATGAGCGCATAGCAGTTCAAGTAACGCTCGCCGGTCCCCAGGTAAGTACGAGCCCTGGAAAAATCATAGTTCCATTCAGGCTCCGTCGCATCGAGCCACCATGCATCAACTCCCAATGAGAACAACCTGTCATTTATGAACTGCCAGTACATTTTACGCGCACTTGGATTGAAGGCGTCGTAAACCGCGTTGGTAGTGACATCTTCGAGTGCAACTCCTTCGTTCCCCGCCGCAGATGTCTTTTGCAAACCTAACATATATCCCTTTGGTTCGAGCATTTTGTAAGTGTCGGTCTTGCTATTAAAACGCGGCCACACAGAAATCATGAAATGACTGTTCATGTCATGCACAGCTGTTATCATGCTGACAGGATCGGGATACCTGGCGGAATCGAAACGGCTTGATCCCCATTCATTATCCGGCCATTGCTTCCAATACGTGCCGTCCTGCACGATGCAATCAAAAGGAATGTTCCTTTCGCGATGGCCTTTCGCGACATCAATGATTTCTTTCTGATCGTTCCACGCCATATGGGACAGGAACAAACCGTAAGCCCACTTCGGATAAAGCGGTGCCCTTCCGGTCAATTCACGCATCGCGCCTACGATCCGATCGCTCTCCGGACCATATAGTAAATAGTAATCTATGTCATCTGCGACCAGAGATTTCCAGACTGTCTCTTCCGCCTGAGCCGGATGACGATAATAAATGTGAACGTCCTTCGATAGTTCGTCATCTTCTTTTCCTGAAGTTCCGATGTCCCATCCCAATTTTACAGATGCACCACCGAATGCTTCGAAGTATTCAACCTTTATATCATACTCCTTGCCGGCAACGAGTTTCAGTTTATACTCATCTGTCGTGGATCCACGCTCAACCCAGCCGTTGGTTACCATTTGTCCATCGACATAAAGCCGTGCGCCATCGTCGGATGTGACTGTCAGAGTGCAACTGTCGATTGTCTTCGGAGCGCTCAGTTTCCCAGTCCATCGAACCGAGAAATTGTCCGTCGGGAATCCCATCGCTGGTGAACCGCTCCCCCAATCGAAGTCAACCTTCGGATCGACTCTTACAAATGATGGAGTTCCCTCCAGATTTCTGTTGGCGAAATATTCGCCTTTGAGACCGTGTCCACCTGGACTGCCGTCACCGGGCGCTAGGTACCGATCGGGAATGGCAGGTGTCAGTCTTTTGTCATGGCAGATTAGTTCAACAGTATATTCCCTGTTGGCTTCGAGGTCAACTTTAGCAACACTGGACGACACATGAACGCCTGTGTCGTGTCTGTATATGGTTTGGTTTCCGACTTTCAATTCGATGGCGTTGACATTGTTTCTTTCAATATCGAAAATGTAAGTGCCTTTCTCCTTTGTCTTGAGCATTGCCGACAGACTGTTCCCATCGAAGTTCATATCAATCTTCGTCAGGTCGGGGTTGAATTCGGTGTAGGAAGTATTATCCCAAAACAATCCGTATCCTTTGTTTGAAATAACTACAGGCATTGCGATCGTTGTGTTTCTTTGCTTGAGCCGCGCATATACATTCCTCCAGTTCATTATTCCATCCTGGAACTGACCCAATCCATAAAGCGCTTCATCTTCCGGAGACATGAATTTCTGTTCTGCTGTCCAGGTGTCTTCGCCGGCGATATTTGCAGCAATCATACTCTTGCCATTTGCCGGTTCTTCAAGAAGAAGCTTTCCCTTCCTGTCATAAAACGCGATGGCGCCGGTTGTCTTATTGACCTTCACCTTTATTGCTCTTGTATTCATAGTTACAAATGATTTATCACCACCGACTTTGTAATGCACCGGCAGCCACTCTTTTTTTATCACGGATACACTTTCGCGTGTTGAGAAACTGTCGCTCGGAGTATAGACGACCCTTATGATGTCATCGGATAAGACTTGCAATTTCAGTTTACCCCGCACCAACTCAAAGATTACACCATCTGTCTTTTTTTGGTAGCTCTTGATACGGAATGAATTGCTTTTATCCCTAGTATCCCCCGGATTTGGTCGAGCTTGCGCTGTTAAGGCAAAAATGAGGAGGATCCGCATGATCCTGCACAGAGGAACGATTATTTTTTCCATGTCACTCTGCTATTGGTGTTAGTTAAACTGGAAAACAAGTTCTCAACAAATCGATTACGTTTCAAGGACAGAGGGGTGCGCGACAAGAATCGATAACGTTCAAAAAGTTGTGTGCTATCATTTAGAACTTGCCGGTGTTATCCTTCATAGCACCCCGGACGGAAACAGATGAGAAATTAAGGGATGATTATGAGTAGATTAGGATGGAAGCCAACTAAGAACCGTTTTTCTCTGAGTCCTTGAACGGTCGCCACCATTGAAGTTAGAAGATTTGACCCCTTTGCTCCTCGGAACACGCCAATGTGCGACAGTGAACTCGTTCTACGATTACCTGTGGCTGTATTCAGAACGGCACACGGCAAAAGCGGCTTGACGCTTGAAATGAGAAGAATTAGAGACTATTTGAACATTAGTAATGATTGCCTGGAAAGGCTGCGGAAAACTTTCCCGACCTCTATTAGCTCCGCAAGAGTCTCAAAGGAGTGATAACGAAGAAGTACTCCCAACATTCTGGGGAGATAATTTCATTACGTTGTTTCCAGATGAAAAGAAAACTAAAGAAGCAAGATTTGCAAAGCAGGACTTAGGGGGCCCGGAAATTTCTGTTGTCATTGATAATAGTAGGTAACTAGGAACTGACGGACACATGAACAACATTTCAAAACTTACCCGCCGTGAATTCATAAAACTCGGCGGTCTTTCTGATTTGGACCGCTGCCGGATTTGCAGCTCAGTTGCTCCAGTCATCGTTGAATTGTACATTGATAGGGAGAATAGAATTGGAAAAGCAATTTACGATTCGCGGGGTCTCTCCGCTGGCAGGCTGCCTGTCTCAATTCGTCCCACTATTCCACCCACCGGTCTGAGGAGACACACAGATGCTTGTCATCAGGTCGTTAGTTAATGTGTCTGTCCTGTTCCTCTTCCTCACATTTCTCTCTTTGGGTCAACAAGCGACACACGAGGTCAATGCTTCGAACACGCTCACCGAAAAGGAACTGAAAGAAGGCTGGAAGCTTCTGTTTGACGGAAAAACCACCAATGGTTGGCGTGGGGCATATCGCGATACGTTTCCTGAGAAAGGGTGGGAGGTGCGCGACGGCATGCTCATCGTCGAGGCTTCAGGAGGAGGCGAGGCAGCGAACGGCGGCGATATTGTGACTGTGGATGAATACAGTAGTTTTGATTTGATGGTGGATTTCAAACTCACCGAAGGCGCCAACAGCGGAATCAAGTACTTCGTTACCGAAAAACAGAAAAAGAGCCCTGGTTCCGCTATCGGCCTCGAATACCAGTTGCTCGATGATGCCAGGCATCCGGACGCAAAACTCGGTCTCAACGGCAATCGGACGCTCGCGTCGTTGTACGACCTCTTTCCGGCGGTCAACAAACATCCGAACCCCATAGGTGCCTGGAACACCGCACGAATCCTGGTCAAGGGAATGCGTGTGGAGCACTGGCTCAATGGGATAAAGGTTCTCGAATATGAGCGCGGTGGAAAGGAATTCCTGGCTCATAAAGCAGAAAGTAAATTCAAGGATATGCCGGATTTCGGCATCGCCGCAAAGGGACACATCCTGCTTCAAGATCACGGGTATCAGGTATTCTTCCGCAATGTGAAGATCCGGATTCTGCAATAAACCAGTACTTCATAATCTGAGATTCTGACATGGCAAAAGAATCACGACGCGAGTTCTTAGCGCTCGCCGGCGCCGGCGCACTGGCCGGATTCCTCCACGATGAAGCAATACCTCGCGGGAAGAATGTCGAAGACAGCCATTCTTCTCCAGTCGCATTCACCCTCGGAATTGCTTCGTACTCCTTCCGCGCATTTCCGCTTGACCAGGCTATCGCAATGACAAAAAGGCTCGGGATCAAAAAGCTCGCTCTTAAGGATGTGCACTTGCCTTTGAAGAGCAGCGACGAGGTTATTCGGGCCACAGTCGACAAGTTGAAAGCGGAAGGTATCGAGCTCTCATCGTGCGGCGTGGTCTACATGACCAACGAGGACGAAGTCAACAATGCCTTTCGATATGCAAAGGCCGCAGGGCTCTCGTACTTTGTGGGATGCCCGGACGAACCTCTCTTGAAACTCGCCGAGCGCATGGTGAAGCAGACTGGCATTGCCCTCGCTATCCATAACCACGGCCCGACGGACAATCGGTATCCTAGCCCGGAGAGCGCGTACCGGCTTATCGAGGGAATGGACAAGAGGATGGGTCTCTGCATCGATGTCGGGCACACGCGGCGACTGGGACTGGATCCAGCCCATGAAGTCGAGAGGTTCTTCGATCGTCTCCTCGATGTCCATATGAAAGATGTCAGTTCCGCAGATGCCGGCGGGACAACAGTAGAAATTGGCCGGGGGGTGATTGACATCCCAAAACTTGTGTATACCCTTGCCAGAGTCAAGTATTCGAACACGATTCACTTTGAGTATGAGAAAGACGAAAAAGATCCTCTCCCGGGTCTTGCGGAGTCCATCGGCTACGTGCGTGGTATCATCGCAACGATGTAATCAAGCTTCAAGAAGGAGAGAATAGATGAGAACGCGACGCGAGTTTCTTCGGGACGCTGCCATTGTCACAGTGGGATTGGCGTCCGGCTTGAATGCGAAAAGTTATTCTCGGATCAAAGGTGCAAATGAGCGGGTGAATTTTGCCATCATCGGTTTACACGGCCGGGGGTATGCGCACCTTGAGTCTGTCACAGCGAACCACAATGCAACCATCAGCCACGTCTGCGATGTCGACAGCAGGGAGCTCGACAAATTCTCCGTTGCCGTAGAGAACAAAACCGGTCGTGCCCCAACCCGGGTGAAAGATTTCAGAAAGCTCCTTGATTCCAACGATGTCGATGCGGTCTCGATTGCGACGCCGGAACACTGGCATACACCAATGGCGATTATGGCTTTGCAGGCGGGGAAACACGTTTACGTCGAAAAGCCGAGCAGTCACAATCCGCACGAAGGAGAGCTGTTGGTTCTGGCGCAGAAGAAGTATGGGCGACTTGTGCAAATGGGAAATCAGCAGCGTTCATCGCCGCACACCATTGAAATCATAGACCACATCAAGAACGGTCTTATCGGACGACCATATTTTGGAAAGGCATGGTACTCGAACACGCGGAAGTCCATCGGTGTTGGAAAAATCGTTCCCATCCCGGATTACCTGGACTGGCAATTGTGGCAGGGCCCGGCGCCCCGAAGGTCGTACAAAGACAATATCCATCCGTACAACTGGCATTGGTTCTGGAATTGGGGGACAGGTGAAACTCTCAACAATGGTACGCACGAAGTCGACATCTGCCGATGGGCACTTGGCGTTAACTTTCCGAAGACGGTGACGTCATCGGGAGGACGGTATCACTTCAACGATGACTGGGAATTCTACGACACGCTGGTCACCAGCTTTGAATATGACGGAAAGTTGATTACGTGGGAAGGTCTCAGTTGTCAAGGGAAGCGGTCCTATGGCAGGGATCGCGGAGCAGCCATTGAGGGAACGGAAGGTACTGTGATTATTGACAGGAGTGGATACGAAGTCTTCGGTCTGGATGACAAGAAGATTGACGAATTCAAGATCGAGAACAAGAGCACGACCCAGGATCTCACAAGCGCGGACGACATGACCGATGCTCATTTTCGGAATTTCATAAACGGCATTCGAACCGGAGAACAATTGCATTCGCCCATTGAAGAGGCGAACATCAGTGTGACGACATTGCTGCTCTCGAACATCGCTTGGAAAATGAACCGGGCGTTAACCCTTGACGTGCAGACGGGGCATATTCTAAATGACACTAAGGCAATGGAAATGTGGGGGCGCGAGTATGAAAAAGGATGGGAGCCACGTGTTTGACCTGTACACATAAAACCTCAATCGCCATGAAAAATCTATTCATGATCATTTTCCTCTGCGTATCTTTTTTTACACCTGCTGTCATCAAAGGAGAGCGGACCCTGACTGATCAGGTTGAAAACAATGACCAGGTTATCCACACGCAGGAAGTTTACAAAACAGTCGACACCCTCAAACTTAAGGTTGATATTTTTTATACACATCAATCGTTTGAAAGAGAGAATAATACAGCGATTGTTTTCTTTCATGGCGGTGGTTGGGCCTTTGGTACCCCAAGTGAATTCTTTACAACCTGTGAACGATATGCGAGAATGGGGATTGTGACGTTTTCTGTAGAGTATCGCTTGTCAATTGAAAATGGAGTAACACCCAATAAACTGATCAGCCCGATCGAATCTGTAATGGATGCGAAATCGGCTATCAGGTGGGTTCGGGAAAACGCCGGAAGTTTCCATATTGGCAAAAACAAAATAGTTGCTGCAGGTCAGTCTGCCGGAGGTCACCTGGCATTATGCACGGCGATGATTGATGATTACAATGAAAAATCAGATAACCTTAGAATAAGCTGCCGCCCGGATGCAATTCTGCTGTTTTCAGCATGTGTAAATGCAGTGGAAGGCTGGTGCGACCATCTGCTGGCTGACCGCCGGAATAAAATATGGAGTATCTCTCCAGCCCATAACATAAAGAGAGGAATGCCTCCGATGATCGAGTTCCATGGCGAGTATGATGACCAGGTTCCTATCTGGACGGTACAATCCTTTGAAAGCGCCATGAATAAGGAAGGCAATTATTTTGAACTGCACACCTATAAAGGAATGAGACACTATCTTGGAGAGGGAAACCCAAAATATTCACGCTACTTTGATGATGAAATACTTAAGCTTGCAGATAATTTTCTTCGAAAATTTAATCTCTTAGATTAATTCTCCTTCAACTTATTATTCAGCGATACGGATGGACCTTATAGGCATGGGCCGTCGTCTGTTCAAGGATCGTGCGTGACAATGGAACGAATAATCAAATTCGGAATCGTGGGCTGTGGAATGATCAGTGAATTTCACGCCGATGCCCTTGCAAAGGTGCCTGGAGCGGAGATCACTGCCTTCTGTGGCAGGAGGCTCGCCGCAGCGGAAAAGCGGGTTTCTCAGTTTGGGGGCACAGCATATTCGGATCTCGACGACTTCCTGAAGAATCCCGAAATCGATGCAGTTTCAGTCTGCACCCCTTCCGGGCTTCACATGGAAGCGGCTATTGCTGCTGCCAGGGCTAAAAAACATCTCATCATCGAGAAACCTCTTGAGGTCACCACAGACCGAATCGATCGGATTATTGCCGTCTGTCGGGAAAATGGAGTCAAACTCGCTGCAATTTTTCCCCGCAGATTCTCGGAATCAAGCCAAGCTCTGAAGAACGCGATCAGCGCGGGTCGCTTCGGAACTATCGTCCTCGCGGACGTTTATATCAAGTGGTATCGTACCCAGGAGTACTATGTACCAGGTGGGTGGCGAGGTACGTATCGTTACGATGGCGGAGGCGCCTTGATGAATCAAGGAATCCACGGCATCGACCTTCTCCAATGGCTTATGGGTGGAGTAGAGAAAGTAGCAGCGTTTTCGGCTACGAGGGCTCATACCGGTATTGAAGTCGAAGATGTGGCCGTCGCCTCGCTTCTTTTTAAATCGGGCGCCTTAGGTGTCGTTGAAGGCAGCACAGGGTCCTGGCCGGGAACAACGTTGCGCATCGAAATCTCCGGCACTGACGGATTCGTTGTAATGGAAGACGAGATCTTTCAGTCGTGGCAATTTCGCCATGATTTGCCGGACGACAAACGTATTCGATTTCGTTTTGGAAAACGGAGCGATGCTACAGACGGTGGTGCTTCATCCCCGGGCGCGATCAACAGTGAAGGGCACCGACGCCAGTTTGCGGATTTTGTTTCCGCCATCCGGAGGAACCGTCCACCGAGTATCGACGGTGCCGAAGGCCGGGCGGCAGTCGCGATTATATCAGCAATCTATCGTTCCGCAAAAGAACAACGGGCCGTTCTTGTTGAGTAATTTCCATTCTCACTTCCAACACCAGAAACACTAACAGCGACTGAAAGCACAAAGGATGGTTCGATGGAAACTGCGCAAGCGAGCCCACCGAAGAATGCCGGTGTTTTCGATGGTGTAGCAGCTATCATTGGCTTGTCTTTTTCATAGCCGCTGCAATGGGTTGAATACAACGAATCCACGGGCGAGTTGTCCATTGACGCTACATATCCCGTATCTACCACTCCGCTTTCGTGGTGTTCGATGGTGGCGAGTGTGAAGTCGGTCCCGGCTTCGTATTCATCAGACGTCCACGAAGTACCATAATTATGAAGCGCGTCAGAAATAATCGTCCTGGATTCCGGAGTCAGCTGTACGAGATCCATATTAGTAATATGATCCGTCAGATCGTCGTACCCCCCGTCGGTGTGACGGTGATTGTCGATCGGTACCGAAGATAGACTGTCCTGCTGTCTAAGTCCTTTAGCTGCTTTCCGCCCGCCTGTGGAGAAATGGCT
>DATCTN010000010.1 GCA_036567965.1 Candidatus Kryptoniota bacterium | reverse complement strand
CCAAGTGATCTCGTTGAACTAGAAATAAGAATTCCGTGAGATGGCATCGTAAAGAAGACTTGGGAAGGCATCGAAGTGTTTACTCAAAGGGTTGCACATCTGGTGGGCGTTTGCTCCTCGGTCCACCCAATTCTACCAACTTCTTAATCCTCAAATTTCCAATAATCTGCAGGAAAATCGAGAGAGGAGAGAATGTATTCTATCTCGATTCGAGCAATCCGGATACCTTCCTCGACTTACGAATATAATAGTGGATCACTTTTTGCAGGACAGGTCGGCTTCCTTCCCGAGCAAGAGCATGGGATGGAGATAAAACAACCATTGCGTTGACTGAGCAGAAAGAGAGGACAGCACTTGTTTTAGTTATTGACATTAGGAATGTGGGATGGTATTTTCGTGCATAATGACTCAGTAGCGAAAAATCTGAGATTGTTGTCAAGGGCTGACCTACTGTAAATCTATTACGAGTGCTTATAGATGATCCACGTCGGAGCAGCATCCGATGACCAGGAAGCGCTTGCGTATCTGCGCTTAGTGAACTGGCTCACCTGAACCAGTTAAGGTCGTGCGGTTTTCTGGACAATCGGTTGTGGCGATTCGTGGCAGAAGCAATCTTCTGATGATTCATAAACGAAGGAGCTTGTCATGAGGAGATCGTGGTGTCTTATGTTGCTCACATCGATATTGTTCGAGACGAATGCGACCCGCGGCCAGTGGAGTCAGACACGAGGGATTTACGACGGTAGTCCAAGTTGTTTTACCAAAATTGGCGGAATTGTTCTAGCCGGAGACGGTCTTAGCGGCATCTATCGTTCAGTTGACAACGGATGGAGCTGGTCTCAGGCTGTGAATGGACTGACGGAACCAAGCGGCTTCACCCCGTCGGCCTTTGCCCTCACTTCGTCAGATAGTTTCGCATATCTCTCTGTGGGCAACCTATTTCGCTCTAATGATGGTGGCCTCAGCTGGGTGGCCGCGAAGGATAGCGGGTTAGCCGAGGGATTCTTCGGCGCACTGGTTGTCTCCGGCGGAGCCCTGTTTGGAGAGAGAAGCTATTACTCAAATCATAACCTCTACGTTTCCACAGATAATGGCGACACATGGGTGCTTACTAAGGGAAGCATGCCTATTCCCTGGCGAGGCTACATACTTGCATCTCTTGATTCAGGCATCTATGCGGCGGGGGATAGCGGTGTTTATGTGTCGACCGATGCAGGGTCGAGTTGGTCAGGGCTGGGCCTCAGCGGCTTTGGAATATCTGCAATTGTTGCCACGCATTCATGCCTAGTTGTCGGTACAGACAGCGGGCACGTTTTTCTTTCAATTGACAGTGGAAAAAACTGGTCGCCAGCCGATGACTCCTTAATCGATACTTGTGTAACCGCAATCGCCCTCTGCGATTCGAACATTTATGTCGCCACCCGTCATGGGCTTTTTATGTCCGCTAACGGGGCAGCTTGGAAAAGAACTGGTCTCACAAACTGCTATGTCGGCTCCTTGAGATGCATTGATGGAACTCTCTTTGCCGGAACTGCGATCGGCGGCGTGCAAATTTCCACAGACGAGGGTAAGAGCTGGACGAAAACAGGATTTCCGTGTGCAACAGTTCTGTGCCTTTCCGCAGTCGGCCCGAAACTCTTCGCGGGAGTGCAAGGAGTGTGGTCAAGTTTCGGATACTATGGCGGAGTTTACAAGTCAACAGACGGCGGCGCGAACTGGGCGCCCTCCGGTTTAGCTGACAAATGGGTTGAGGCCTATGCTGCGATGGGCTCCCGACTCTTTGCCGTCACCTCCGATGGAATCTTCATAAGTCCCGACACAGGAACGACGTGGGTAAGCATAGGCTCATCCGCCTTTTCAACGCTCTCGATCCAGACTTTGATTTCGTCCGGGTCCCATCTGATAGTCGGAACCAATGCCGGCATTTTAGTTTCGTCGGACAGCGGTGCACATTGGTATTACGCCAACGTATCTGGCGTTAACCCGAACGTGGGCTCGATGGTCGCGGTATCCGACACTAGCGTGTTCGCCGGTACAACCGACGGGATCTATCATTCACAGGACAACGGTGATGATTGGGCTCCGGTAATTACGAGTTACCCATTCAATTATGTTTCAAGCCTTGTATCCACCGGGTCCGCGCTTTTTGCTGGAACAAGCACAGCTAGCGGCCTTTATCGATCATCCGATAATGGAGGAAACTGGGTTGCAGTTAACAATGGTCTCGGGATCGCTCCTTGGGTGACAGCTTTTGCGGTGAGCGGGAGCAGGATCTTAGTCGGTGATCAGACTCTTACCGGCATCGGAAGAGGCGTCTTCCTGTCTACGGACAAAGGAGACTCGTGGGCGCCGGTTAACGAGGGGTTCACGATGTGTCCAGTCTACTGTTTCCTTGTAACCGATACTGAGCTTATTATGGGCACTAGTAAGGGGAGCATTTGGCGGAGACCGCTTTCGCAGATGCTTACGAGTGTTGTGGACGGCAGCCGAATATCTCATCCAGGATTCGTTCTTCATCAGAATTATCCGAACCCCTTCAATCCGACGACTACCATTAGATATAAGCTTTCAGTGGTCAGCAATGTGCGGCTGGAAATCTACGACGTCTTGGGAAAAAAGATCGCGACACTTGTCAGCGAGCGACAGGCCGCAGGCGAACACTCTGTAGAATTTGACGCCCGCAAGTTGCCAAGCGGAGTATACTTCTATTCCATTGAAACAGGCGATTATAGGCAAACAAGGAAGTTACTATTGTTGAAGTAAGAGGGTCCTAGAAGCTAGGGCCCGATTCGTCAGCCTGCTGAGGAATTGTAATCGCCACGAGCGCAAGGGAAGGTTCCAATGAACACAGACAACAGCCCTCTCCGGGGTTACATTCACACTCGAATAACTAATTGACTTCCAGACCTAGTAGGTCGAAACGGCAGTTTGGTCAAGCCAAACTCGGCAGTTGCCTGCGCCATTTCACTCTGCACTCTTGACCTGCCCTCGATTGATGTACAGCTGATAAGTCATTGTTCCTGTCGGGCAATTGCAACGGGGGTTGGTCTCGTAGATGTGAATGTGATTACGCCAGATTAGTGGGGCTTTGCTCCTCGGGCCGTGCAGTTCTACCAACTTTTTAATCCTCAAATTCCCCATAATCTGCAAGAAAATCGAAAGAGGAGAGAATGTATTCTATCTCGATTCGACGGAACTGGCTCATTACTTCGACCTGAAGAAGGTCGACATCGATAATCTGTCAACCGCCCTTTGCGACAATAGGATTCCTCTTGATGCAAAGGAACCATCTGTTATGAAAACAGATCCCCTGAAGAGAGCTCTGGAGTACAAATCGCTCATCGAGAAAGGAATTGTCAGAAACCAATCTGGGTTGGCTATCTATCTCGGGAAGAGTCGAGCTTGAGTCAGTAAAGTGATGAAGGTATTAGAGAAAGGCAAAAGCCAATCGCATTCCTCCGCATAGAGAGGGGGTCGGCGAACTGATATTCCAAAAAAGTCCCGCCCCAAACCTTCATGGGGGGACCCTGTCTTTTTACGAAGGCTTATGTTTCTATTTCATGAGGACAAGTTTCTTAATCGAAACAAATTTTTGTCCGTCGTTTCCTACTGCACTGATTCTATAGAAGTAAACTGCGCTTGCGAACCTATCCATATTCACCAGCTTGTTATATCTTCCGGCGTTCATGGCTCCGTAATTCTCTTCAAGCATCCTCTGTCCGAGAACATTGTAGATCTCCAGTGTGACATCAGATTGTTCCTTCAGATCAAACCGGATCGTTGTGCTTGGATTGAATGGGTTGGGGTAATTCTGGTAAAGCGCATAAGTCTTTGGATTGTCCACTGTGACCGTAAGTGTGGTTAGGTCCTTAACCGTTCCACTCGTCGAGACGCTTTGGATTTTATAGTTGTATGTTGAACCTGAGACGACATGAGTATCCATAAAGTCATAACTCCGTCCCGTGCTGCTTGTGCCGAGACCTCTCAGACTATCGTTGCTCGTATAGCTTGAGACGAGTTTGAATGTCTTCATCCCAGCGTCCTCACGGAGTACATTGAAGCCCGCATTCTCAAGTTCAGACCGAGTCTTCCATTTAATCGTCACCAATCCTACATCGGCGGTAGCGACGAAGTCCGTTGCCTGGACGTTGAGGGAATTGTCGCCCCCCGTTCCTATTGCAAACTGGCTAAAGGAATCGATGTGAGTCTCAGTGAACGTATGGTTTGTCAGATTTTGAGCGAAATTAGACGTGACATCGACCCACGGGCTGTCTGCTTCTTCGCGTTCGATGACCTTGAGGCCCGATTCGTTTTGAATTCCCGTTAGTCCGCTGTAGTTGAGAGTCACATTCGCTGTATCATTCCCCACAGCGAATATTCCCCAAATGACCGACGACCGTTTGGTTATGCCGGAGGGAAATGTCTCGTTGGTGACGGCAGTATCAAGCGGCGAACCGAAAGAGTAGAGTCCGAGGTAATTCAGACTATCAACAGGTGAAGTGATGGAGGTTTCGACAATGCTGCCTGACAGCCCCGCGCTGTCTGCAGATGATGTCGAATCGTAAGACCCGTATTTGCCGACGGGAGCTTCTGATGTTACCCACGTGGGAGCGCCTGAGCCGTTGTGATTCGTAAGAACCCCTTTGTTACCTCCCACCACATCATAGACAGTATCTCCAGAAACTTCGTTAAACTGCCAGTAAGAAACCAATCCCGTCTCCGTGCCTGCGAGCGTCTTGTACATGTCTGCGCGGATTTGTTGTTCGGTTCGCGGAACATCCCAGACCCTGACTTCATCCATCATTCCTTGGAAGAAATTACAGTCGCAATTTCCCGGCCCTTGTTTGCCAATGGCGAATTCTCCCGTGTTGGTGGTAAGTGCACCAGATGCGGTGGCTTCACTCAACAGAGAGCCATTCAAATAGAATTTCACTCCATTTGTCCCTCTCTGAAATACTAACGCAACGTGTGACCAATGATTCAGTGGAACACTGCCGGAACTGTAGTACCATGTTCCGTTAGTATATAGCCCTAACCCCGACTGGCCGTTTGGTCTTATTTCAAACAGGTAATTGTAATTCCCCTTATCAATTATCGCCATATTTTCTGAACCTGTCGGATAGACCCACACTTCAAATGTGAGACTGTCGGTGAGTTCCAATGAAGAATTATCAGGAACGGATACATACTGGTTCAGACTGGAATTGAACGAGAGGGCTGATCCGGGAACAGTGGATATCGACGGAGCCTGTAGTGTATGGAAGCTCATCTCGCTACCGCGAGTATAACCGGAATCATTGATTGCAGAGACGCGGTAGTAATAGATGTGATTTGGCATTAGACCGGTAAGCGTTGCCGTGACGGAATCGGAATCGGATATCGTCAGAGGACTTTGAGAAGCTAACACACTGTCCGTGTATGTGCCAGAGACATCGCCGCAAAGAAATCGCACAGTTGTGGTGTCTCCATTTGGATCCACGATGCCGTTCACATTAGCTGTGGTATACTGCGCAGTGAAACCGAAACCTGTTATTACAGTCGGCGGCGCTACGGATAGCGTTGCGAAACAGAGCTCGCTTCCTCGTACATAACCCGATGCATTCTTCGCCGACACACAGAAGTAATATAGCGTACCTGATTTCAATCCGGAGAGTGAAGCTGAAACCTGTATAGAATCCCATGGTACAAGCGGACTAGATGAAGCAGCTACGCTATCGGTATAAGAACCGGGACTCGTGCCGTATAGGAATCTTACGACGGTCGTGTCGCCGGCTGCGCTGACATTACCGATCAGGAGTGCTGATGAGTAACTGATGTTGGTTGCTGAGGATGTAATGGCTGATAGACTTGAAGGTGAAGGAGTGGAGAACTGCGTCACGCCGGGCAGGTAAGGGTAACCACCGTTGATTTGGCTATACATTGCCCACCCGGTGGTCGAAAACGTCCAGCCTGAGTTGATAAACGTGGACGACTCTCCCATTTGTGCTGTAGTCTTCCCTGTGCCGTCGGCACTGCCGCCGCCGTATGTATCTATATTCCAAAAGCAGTTGTTCACTGAACTACCGTTATCGAAGCCGGAAAAACCGCCGACGTAGTTTGTACCACTTACACTTCCAATGCTATAGCAATCCGTTAGCGTGACGGAAGTAATATCGCCTACAAATCCACCAGCGTATACCGAGCCGTAAGGACCGCTGACATTTCCGGTTGCGTAACAGTTGGTCACCGTGCAACTGACCATCGAGCCTGCGAATCCGCCGTAATGAGTATACTGACAACTGACGCTTCCGGTACTGTAGCTGTTTTCAATCACTGATCCGACATCTATATAGCCAATAAAACCAGCGACATAGATCTGACCGTTTGCACTTGCACTACTATAGCTTTGGCTCACATGATCATAACCACCACCGCCAATAAGTCCGCCAACATAACTACCATAATTGGAGCCATCATAGAAATGGCTGCCAGTCACGGATCCACTACTATAGCAGTTGGTCACTGTTCCATAGGTGTTATCACCAACAAGCCCGCCCACCGCTACGTGTCCCGTTATATTCACATTTACCAACCCGATGTTTTCTATCGTCGCAGAAGTGGCGTAACCAAACATTCCGACATCGTAGGTCGAACTTCTGTTAATGTACAGGCCGGTTATCGTATGACCGCCGCCATCATAAGTGCCAGTGAAATTTGTCGTGCCGTTTCCTATCGGCGTGAATCCCTGGCTTGAATCCCAGCTCGTATCCGAAGAGGCGTCAATGTTTGCAGTCTGCACGAAGCTTGAGCTCCATGAACTCGAGTTTTGAGTGATCCAGTAGAGATTCGCAAGCGAATCGACCTCGTAAACACCGGAGCCATTTTTGCTAGGTTGAACGGGTGTCGGCTGTGCTTGTACCGAAGGTAAAAACGTATTTCCGACAACGACGATCAGTAAGAGTAAAGTTGTTAGGAATGAGTAGATACTTCGATTCATTTCGCCTCCATATTCAAGTAGCAAGCGTTAAAATAGAATGGATCGAACAAATAGGATGGGAATATTCGGACTATCCGCGGAAGACATATTTCTCCGGTCGAGCAAGGTGTAATTCTGTAAGTCTCTCCTCCTCATCGTACTTCCTCCAACCTTCCGGTAACATTATTAGTTCCGGTATTTGCCAATCGAGGATTTGAAAAAGGATTCTTATCCTGGCATGTTCAGGAACGACAATCGGGGACGAACGAACGGAGCTATAGAAATCAGGCAGGATATTTCTTACAAGGAAATTGAGGCATCCATGAGGGGTTTCTCTTGCTCCCCGATCGGAACGATGACTCGAACTTTTTAAACATCGAAATCCCAGTCGATGCCCGGAAAATGGGCCTAGGAAAGGTATTCCTTGGTCGAGACTGCTAACTCAAGACTGGATCGCTAATTGGGGGGCACGTCACTGTCAAGGGAGGTCGCCCCCATTTTTGCCCATGCTTTAGGATCAATCTCTTTCCCCTTGTCCAGCCCCGCTATTTGATGACCAACATTTTTTTCATGTATCTTTTTTCATCAACGATCAATTCATAGAAGTACACTCCACTGCCCAGTTTGCGAGCACCTGCATCGAATATGACTTCATGTTTACCGGGGGTCTGTTTCTCGTTCACTAGTTCAGCTACTTCTCGTCCCAATGCATCAAACATTCTTAGCGTCACATGGCTCACTCCCGAAAGCTGATAACTGATGATCGTGGACGGATTGAATGGATTTGGATAGTTCTGATATAACTCAAATGTTAAGGGCTGGTTCTTCTTATCTTTGATTCCTGTAACCGGGTTTTCCTCGAACTTGCCTGTCCCATCGTTGAAAAGAATATGAATCGAACATGTATCGGGTGGTGGATTATAAAAATCGTAGTTGAGTGTGATTATGTCTTTCCAGCCGTTGCCGTCCAGGTCTGCCGCACACGATACCTGCGAACAAATCCCCGTGTAGTAATACACCGGATCCTGGAATGTTCCATCTTTGTTGTTGAATAATATGTATGTCCGGAATACTTCTGAATCGGAATTGGGATAATAAAGAGAACAGTTATAGATGATATCCTTGTATCCATCGTTGTTCAGATCGGCTATGAACAATTGATCCATCGCCTCATTGATCCACTTGCTGTAGCTTAGCTGGAAATTGTTGGTGCCGTCATTCTTATAAACTAATAGTCTTTTCTTAGTGCCGGGAATGCCTCCATCAATGCCGACGATCTCGTTGTTCCCATCGTTATCTATGTCGGTGATGTTGATGTTGGATACTCCAATTGGGCTCGTATTCACAGAGAGGGTATCAAGTCCTGATTGCTTATTTAAGTAGATCTTTATTTTGAGGTTACCGGTAATTGCAATGTCTTCTCTTCCATCTCCGTCGATATCACCAACCGCCAAGCTCGCCGGGGTGAAATCCAAATTGAAATATTGTGGAGGCAAGAATCCTCCCTTTCCGTCGTTGTAAAGAATACCCATTTCTTGAGACAATGAGGATATGAATGTAATGTCCTGATGGCTGCTGTCCCTCAAGCTGCCCAGCACGTAATTCCAGATTGTAATTTGCTGACCAAGCGGAAATAGTCTTGTGCTGTCGAAGCCATATTTTCCATAGTCATATACGACCCGAAATGCCGTGGTCTGCGATACTTGATCATAATCGAGGAGCACTATGTCGGGCTCATTGTCTCCGTCGATGTCTCCAACCTGAATTGAGGTCTCGTAAGCACCGGTGGAGAGTGTATCCCTCAATGTTAAATTCCCCTTCCCATCGTTCGTGAGGATCGATAGAAGTCCCCCGACACCCTCTACTTCATGCCCCAGAATAATATCCGGATGTCCGTCTAAGTTAATATCTGCAACGGCAACCGATGCAGGTTTTGTTGGGACTTTGTATCCTGAGCCATATGCCATACCTGCAATAAGAATTACAAGTGGTATTATCGCCACGATCTTCTTCCCGAACATCATCCCCGAAGGTCTGGCAGTGCCCGCAGTACTACATACACTCGTCGGGACGCCTGGAAGATAAGCGATAAACAGAGTTCTTCTCGGACCTTTAGGGCTTTTCATTTGATGCATACGGTTGTCCCCTTTCAAATCACAACGTCCCGAATACTTGACAGTCCCGACACCTGACGTTACCGAACATGAACCTCATTGTCAAGTGCGCGTGGTCGCGACAAGGCCACCCCTTGGGATCTTACTTTGCGAACGGAGCTCTGGCATCTTTGACAATTCCCGGAATCTGCATTGCCCCGGATAAGCAACAATGAAGAATTGTTCGTGATCATAACTTCCGAGGGAGTACAAGGTAGGAATACAGAAGACGCCTTTGAGCAGACGAAAACGGAACCTAAGCGAGAAGGCTTGTCCATCGAAGGGCTCTTGGAGAACGTTCTGGAGTTGGTAGATCCGACCGCTTTGCTCCCCGATCGGAACGATGACTCGAACTTGGTAAGAGTCATGATCGAGGTGATTTTGCAGAAACTGGCGAGGGGAGAGATTCGATTGGCGGTGAGACAACATCATGAAGAGTATTCTCCGACCGAGTTGGTGTAGCCGACTTATGAGCTTTATCTAATGAGATAGCTTTGGAAACATTATCCGCACTCCTCCCGTATCACTTATTATCATTAAGAACAGTTGAAGCAATGCTGAACGTAAAACGGCACATTCGAAAAGAAAGTAGAAATCACCTTTTATTTTCTGGTATTTGTTATTCATTGTTCGTTCTTTCATTAACTCTTTCGTCCATCTCACTCGCTTACAATTCCGCAAACCCGGACAAATATCATTTGAAAGCGGTTAAGATAAACAGGGACATCGATCTCACTGGCAAATTGTCCGACCCGCTCTGGAAGCTAGTTACGCCGATTGGAATAGATTACGAGATTCAACCCGGCGAGAATACTCCTGCCCGTCAGAAAACTCTCGTCTATGTACTCTACAATTCCGATTACGTATATTTCGGGTTCAACTGCCTCGATTCCTCAGCTAAACTTATCAGGGCAAACATCTGCGACCGTGATAACATGTTCAGCGATGATTATGTCGGAATACTTCTAGATACTTATGGAACAATGCAAGATGGGTACGAGTTGTTTGTGAACCCTTACGCCATACAGGGTGATGGTATGAGAACAGGCAATAACGAGGACATGAGCTTCGATTGCGTATGGTACTCAGCGGCTCACATAAGTGATTCTGGCTGGACGGCAGAAATGGCAATCCCATTCAAGAGTCTTCGCTTTCCTTCGTTTCACGAGCAGCATTGGATAGCGGAATTTGTCCGGAACATGCCGCGTGACAGCCGCTACCAGATGACATGGACAACGATAGACCGCAATAATCCCTGTATCTTTTGCCAGAGTGGTACAATAGATAGCATAGAAGGGATAGAATCATCAAATAATTTGGAGCTTTTGCCCTATGTAATGGGAGTTCAGTCCGGATCGCTGAATGACGCCGGGGATCCTACGTCCGGCTTTGCAAACGGTCCGGTCACAGGAAGAGTCGGAACAGGAGTGAAGTATGCTCCATCATCGTCCTTCGTGCTGGCTGGCGTTTTGAATCCCGATTTTGGCGAAGTAGAATCTGATGCGACTCAAATCAGTGTCAACAACACATTTGCCATTTTCTATCCTGAGAAGCGACCATTCTTTCTGGAAGGTGCCAGCCTTTTCAATACTGAAGCGAGCGTATTCTATTCCCGCATGATAAACGATCCACTAGCGTCTGTGAAATTGACTGACAAAGCAGGCTTGTTTTCGCTTGCGTACTTAGGAGCCGAAGACAGGCAATCTCCGTTCATTATTCCGGGGGAGGAAGGAAGCGATTTTGTATCCTCTTCGTTGAAATCGTGGAGCAACGTTCTCAGAGGTAGATATAATATCGGCAACGAATCGTTCGTGGGCGGATTACTGACGAGCAGAAATTTCACGGATGCTCATAACTATGTTGGCACGGTTGATTGGAACCTCCTTTTCGCGGGCAATTACTATTTTACTGGACAGGCAGGTTTATCGGACACTAAAGAAATAAACGACACTTCTCTCTTTTCCAGCGACCGATATTTCGGCTCAACTCCGTACACCGCAACATTTGACGGACAGAGCTACTCAGGTGGAGGCTATCAAGTCGATATTATACGCAACGCTCGCGATTACAGCTTTGACCTTGGCGGGGCCAGTGTGTCTCCAACTTTCCAAGCACAAGACGGATTCATCACTTCAAATGATTTTCGCCAGATAACTTTCTGGCAGGGCTACACTGTTTATTTCAACAACTCGTTCGTCGAGAACGCCTCTCTGCAGACAAATTCCGGTGTGAAGTTCAACTATGATGGCACACGGAAATTCGCAGGCGGCTCAATCCAGGCTCAAGCAACCCTGAAGGGTCAGACATATGCTTATGTTTATTACTATCCCGTGCAAGAAGAAATGTTCCACGGAGTTCAGTTCCACAAACTTTACCGGACAGAAGCTTACCTAAACACAAATCCCATAAGCAGTTTCTATATAAGTTTATGGGCCCAGGTTGGAAGGCTTATCTATCGCACAGACACGCCCGAGCTTGGAAGAGGATACAATCTATCGGCCGAAATCGTCTTGAAACCGACCGACAGACTTTCACTTGATTTCACTTATGCGCGGTCACGGGCGTGGTCGTATTACGCGCAACAGCTTTTCTTCGATGGTTATATTGTGCGCGCGGCTGTTGTCTATCAATTCTCGCCGGAGTTGTTCGTGAGATTGATACCTCAGTACGATCAGTTTGCGAAGCAACTTCAGGTCGATCCGCTCATCAGTTACAAGCTCAATCCCTTCACCGTTTTCTATGCTGGCTCAGATCACAACTTCACAAAATTTGATCAGCCTTACGGAATGGAAAGGACAGTCCAACAGTTCTTCTTGAAAGTGCAATATTTGTGGCAAAACTGAGATGGGCTTTGCCCCAAGGACTTTAGTGTCTCATAATCCCGCTGACCCGCCCATTTGATTTAATGGTGATAAGGTGGTGTTCCTGCCAAGTATTGGCAACGTGATGAGGATATTGCGATTCCGGGCGAGAGGGACTTTACGGCGAGATTATCGCGGCGACAGAGTGAAGGACGCTGGCCTCGTTGCTCCCCGATCGGAACGATGACTCGAACTTTTTAGATATCGAAATCCCAGTCGTTGCCCGGAAAATGGGCCCAGGCAAGGTATTCCTTGGTCGAGACTGCTGACTCAAGACTGGATCGCTAATTGGGGGGCAGGTCAATAGATAGAAATTTTAAAATGAAAATTAATAAGCGAGAAATGAAAACATGCCTTCATTAATAGATAAGCTAAAATCGGGCGGACTCATCATCGACGTCCGATCATAATATGAACACGAAGATGGTCACCATCCCGATGCCATCAACATCCCGGCGGATCAATTGCAGTTGAGAATATTGGAGATCGGCGAAAAAACAAAACTTGTGATTGTTTACTGTAAATCCGGTGCAAGAAATACTTACGATCCGAAGATTCTCAGGATCAGCGGCTACACAAACATAACCAACGCCGGCCGATTAGCCGACATGCCAGGATATTAAAGAGAACGGCGAGGGAGAGGAGGTACTCGCCGCTCTCTATAAAGTGTTTTTAGAACACGAAGGTCATTCCCGCTCCGCTCGCACCCATGAGGAACGGTGGTACTTTCTCAATGACGATACGCTTGTCGCGTAGGTCCTCGGGCTTGATCCCTTTGTTTTCAATTGCAAGCTCGCAGAACACGACTTTGCCCTTCTGGTCCATTATCGTGTTGAACAGATTCACTGGGTTAGGCATCCCCTTAGGTGTCCCGAGTTTCTCCAATTCACCTTTTACGAGCATTTGTGCACCAGCCGGACAAAAAAACATGTGCACCTCATAATCGAGTGCAATGCCGGATGAAGCGAAAATCAACGCCGGCATGATATTGCTTGGCGCTGAACCGTTGCATACGACCATCATTTTCTCAGCCATTTTAAGATCTCCTTTGATTTTGTGATTCAGATTTGATTCGATTTCACATTCTCAACCATCGACATTCATTCCTTTACTTCAGTCACGGCAGGTTCCGTTTCCGGTAGGGGCTTGAGAGCGTGAACGTAAAGAGCCATTGTTCTATAAATGACATGTGCAAACTTTGTGAAAGGCAGAAGTATGAGCAGCTCTCCCACAATGATCAAATGGGCGAGAAGCATCCAGTAACTCCAAGCGTGCGGCTCCGGAAGATAAACTGCAACTTCCAAGACAAACCCCGTCAGACCCGATAGCCATAAGATCACAAGGAAAGACCAATCGGTAGAGGTAGAATGTCGATATGAATCATCTCCCTTGAGCAACCGTTTAACAATCGCACCCGTAGTGCCATACATGAGCATGAGTCCTGCGAGCGTTCCAAGCAGGCGGACAGGATACCAGATAGGCACCCATGTTCCTGTCGGCTTCGTTCCAGTCAAGGCAAGGAAAAAGTCAAGGGCAGTCGCAAGGAACAATCCCATGAATCCCCAGAGCATCGACGCGTGAAGAAACCATTTCTGGAAATACCACGGCTGAGTTTTCAAAGAAGTCTTGCAATCGCGCCGATATCTCCGCTGGGTGAAGACTTCGGCGATTGTTTCAGTCATTGCCGACTTGTGATCGAAGCGAATATCCTCAGGAATAGCAATGTTTCTTCTGATGTTGGAGATCATGCTGAAGGACCCCAACATAGCGATTAAAATAACGACGAGACCCGCGATGATTCCGGCATCATGGATCACTTCGGAAGGAATGAAGTCGAATAGGCGGAGCGATTGGGTGGGCATTGAACCATGGAAAGAGTAAATGAAAGTGCCCAGCACCACTGCCAGGAAGAGCAGAAATAGAAGGTTAAATATGGATGACGTGTACATCAAGCTTGCAAGTCGGACCCTGTCGTACCGGGCAATTGCATATCTTCTTGCGGCTGCCATGAATTCTCCCGGGTCAGCCTGCCGCGGACATGTCGCCGTGCATTCACCGCAGGAATAGCACAGCCAAAGCTCCTTGCTTCCGAGAAGTTTATCTTTCATTCCAAGTTGTCCATAACGGATCATCCGACGCGGGAAGTTGTCTTCGTCCGAAGAGAGAGGACACACAGCGGTACAGTTGCCGCAGTTAAAGCATGACTCGATATTCACCGCTCCATATTTTCGAAGCTGGGAAATGAAGCTCGGATCCGCTCGATAACTCACGATTTCCCCTCCTTGCTTAACGAGTAGACGAAGTAATCCCCCGATTCGTCAGTCCCCACTTCCACAACGATTCCATATTTCTTCATCGAAGCAACATGCCATAAGACCTCATCGGCGGGAATGCCGGTCTGTTGAGCTAAGTGTGGTATCGAGTGAGGGCCGTCGAGCATAGCTTTCTCGAGAAGCTTGCGCGCCGCTTGCTGTTTCTTTAACAATTCCTGCGCATTCTCCACCGTGACGGAGTATTCCTTCCGGAGCTCCAGGAGCATCCGCGTTCGCTCTCGCGCTTCCTGCTTCTTGTCCACAGTCATGGAATGTCCTCCAATGCAGGCATGTCGGCAACGATAGCCTGTACCATAGCCTCATACTCGTCGAGCTGCCAGCCCTGAACGTCAATTGCCCTATTAGGACAAGCACTCACACATACTCCACAACCGTTGCAGTTCGCTTCTGTCACTACAGCTCGCTGAGTTGATTTGCCATCAACGTTGATCGTCTCGAGGTGGATGGCGCCTTCCTGTGGACATAATCGAACGCACTCTCCGCTACCCTTGCAAAGATCCGGATCCACTTGCGCTACGTAAGGCTCAAGTTCAACTTCGCCGCGACACAGGAGAATGCTGACTTTTGAAGCCGCAGCCTCTGCAGCTGCGCAACTCTCCAGAACGTTCATGGGTGCCTGCGCCGTACCTGCCAATACAATGCCCGGAACCGCCGTCTCGACGGGCCTTAGTTTGGGATGCACTTCGAGAAGAAACCGATCGCTCCCCGGAGCAACCTTGAACATGCTCATCAAATCCTGAATGGGACTCGGCATCATACCAACGGAAAGGACAACCAAGTCCACCGGCAGTTCGATCTCTTCTCCCCATGTCAGATGATCTTTCACTTTCACCAGGAGGGGAAATTGGTCGCCTTCTTCAGCATGGAGAACCTCGGGCGCTTCCTCGGCAAAGTAGCGAATGAACGTGACACGGTTCTTCGAGGCTCTTAGATAATAATCTTCATGGCCGCGGCCGTAAGCGCGGATGTCCTGATAGACATCGTACACATTTACATCGGGGAATCTCTCACGGATTTCATTCGCAGCTGCCAGGGTTGCGGTGCAGCACACCCGAGAGCAATAGTCATTCACTTTGCCGTCGAGCTGGGGCTTGTGCACACCTTCGACCTGTCGGCTCCCTACGCAATGGATCATCGCGACGCTGCGTACAGGATGGCTGTTCCATCTTAGCTCGTGTTCGGCCAGATCTGAGAGAAGACTTTCCAATTGAGGAAGGGTAATGACCTCAGGATATGTTCCATAGCCGAGCTCGCCCTGAAATGGATCGTACGGTTCGAAACCAGTCGCGATGACGATTGCGCCAATTCTTATGTCGGTCTCGGTGGATTGTTTTCGAATTCTTACATCGAAATTTCCGACATATCCTTTCGAGGATATCACTTCCGTTTCTGTCATCACTTCGATTTTGTTCTCTGCCATCACATCGGCGATGAGGCGGTTGACAACTTTGCGGGCATCTTCATCTGTCGGGAAAAGCCGATTCCACTGCATGACGTGTCCGCCGAGAGAGTTGCTTTTCTCGATGAGCGTCACTCTCAATTCGGTGCGGGCAATCGATAGCGCGGCACGCAGTCCCGCTACGCCGCCGCCAATAACCAGGACATGCTTTTCTGCTTCTAGATGAATCGACTCGAGTGGTCGCAGCTTGCGTGCTTTCGCAACTCCCGCAGACATCATCCTCACGGCTTTCTCCGTTGCTTCAGGCGGACAAGCGTGGTGCACCCAACTGTCCTGTTCACGCAACCCGATGTGATAATAGAAGTAGGGATTCAACCCCGCACGCTGGACGGTTCTTCGAAAAGTCTGCTCGTGAAGGAAAATGGAGCACGCTCCCACGACGACACGATTGACACCGTTCTCGCTAATGTCGTCTGTGACAAGCTTCTGACCGGCATCGGAGCACATGAACTGGCAGCGCCGTGACACAGCAACGTTCGGAAGTTTTGCCAGAGCTTCTGCAACTCTCTGACAGTTCACCGTATCGCTGATGTTTCCACCGCAATCACAAATGTAAACGCCAATCTTCGGCTCCTGTCTCTCCATTTCTCTCTTCTCAGGATTGTCAGACATGGGCAAAAGTCCCCGAGATTACCTTTTCCGAGAAGTTGGCCTCGATATATCCGGCGGCTTCTGCCGCTGCGGCACCAGCTGTCATGATGCTGTCAACGATATCCATCGGGCCAGTCGCTGTTCCAGCAGCGAAAATGCCGGGCTGTGCGGTAACAGTCGGCGCGATATTGCAATCGGGGATTTCAACGAAACCGTCATCGGCCGTGGCGACGCCGAAGTCTTTTTCCGTATTCCAACCCGGCAGCATGCCAACTGAAAGAACGACAAGGTCGTGCTTTCGTTCGATCACGCGCGAATTGTCATCGATCATCTCTACTCGGACGACGGGATTCTGGTCAGAGTCTTCGGAGATCCTGGCGACCTTTCCCTTCACAAATTCAATTCCCATAGCCTTCGCGCTCTGATAGAATTGCTCGTATCCCTTTCCGAACGTACGGATATCCATGTAATAGATCGTGATGTCCGCCATCGGAAGCGTCCCGGAAAGGAGCATTGCTTGCTTGATTGCGTACATACAGCAGACGCGTGAGCAATACGGCACGCCTAGTGTCTGATCCCGTGACCCGGCACATTGCACGTAGGCGATTGAGGAAGGCTGCTTACCATCAGAGGGACGCAGCACATGTCCGTAAGGTCCCGTCGGAGCTAGGAGGCGTTCCATCATGAGTCCATCGATTACGTTTCTGAGTTTTCCCGAGCCGTATTCCTTTTTGGCACTTCGCGGAGTTACCTCATAGCCCGTGGCGAGTATGATTGTCTTCGCTTCAATTTCTATCTCTTCAGGTGCTTGGTGAAAATCGATGACGTTCGGCGCGCAGACAGGAATGCACTTCCCGCAAAACACACAATGCTCAATATCGATGACCGCTTTTTGCGGAACGGCAGTTGCGAATGGGACATAAATGACGCGCCGGCCAATGCGGCCGAACTCGTTCTCTTCGTCGGGCAATTCGATCGGACAAACCAGCTCACAGGCTCTGCAGCCTGTGCAATCGTTCTCCTTCACGTAGCGCGGTTTTTTCGTTACCCGCACTTCGAAGGCACCGTGGTTGCGAAACACTGAATCTACCTCGCAGTATGTCAAGAGTTCAATGTTGTCATGGTGAGCAACTGCCGACATCTTGGGAGTAGTAATGCAGCTGCAGCAGTCGAGAGTCGGAAAGACTTTGCTTAAGCCGATCATTTTTCCGCCGACACTCGGATTCTTTTCCACCAGTGCAACTTTATAGCCATGGTCTGCGAGATCGAGTGCCGACTGCATACCTGCGATTCCGCCTCCGACTATGAGACTATCGACTTGAAATTTCTCTGCTGCCATTTGAAAATTCACCGTTTATTTTATCTGCAGACTCACCACTTGAATCGGACGTGCAACTGGTCCAATCTCATCAAGGAGTGCATTCATCTTTTGAATCTCATTGAGAAAGGGTTTCACACAGACGGTGCAAATTGCGGCCAGCCGCAACCTGCGAGTATCGATCCCTTTTTCCTTCATTATCGCGTAAGTCATATTAATAATCTCCGCCGTCCGCTCCGACTCGCCTTTGTAAGGGCTGTCGGTCCCGCTGTACATCACAATGATCGCATCGAAGCCATGCTCCAACGAATTCAAGTAGAACTGCGGCGGAAAAATAGCGGAAGTCCGGACTGGAAGTATGAATGTGTTCGGCGAATAATCAATGTGAGATTGCCCTGCCGAGTCTGCACCACGATAGCCGCCGGACAGAGTTGCGAGCAATAGGATCTTGCAATTATTTCCTGGTAGACTATTAGCCATTCGAAACTACAGAGTTTCTTTCATTAATAAGTCAGCCCCTCTTGTACCTGTTATTTTTTCCTGCGAATGAAGAGTCGGTCGTAACCGTCGGCTGGGATGACTCCGAGAAATTCATGGCCGACTTTCTGGCACCAAGCTGGCATATCTTTCTTCGTATTCGGATCTCCGGACCATATTTCTAGTACTTCGCCCACTTTGACGGTACCGATACTCTTCTTCGCTTCCAGCAGCGGACCTGGACACGCCATGGCACGTGCGTCCGCTACTTTCGCGGCTTTCATCGTGTTAAGATCGATAGTTGTAGACATACAAATTCTCCTCTATAGAAAATTTGGTTAAGTTGATTCGCTGCTGTTGTCGACCGAATGCCATTGTATCCAATTCGCGAATTCCATCTTCATGTTCTCAGGCAGACTGGCAAGCACATCCATTGCAAGGTCTTTCGAACTGGACAACAACCTCTCTGACATTCCGCGTCCGAAGTCGGTGAGTACGACTTGCTCCTTGCGCCTGTCGGAAGAATGCAAGGCAATTTCAATGCACCTCTTTTTCTGGAGCTTGGAAAGAATCTTGGAGGTGGAGGTGCAGGAGAGATCCACAATGGAGCTTAATTCACTTACGGATTTCAACTCCTGCATGTGCAGGATTAACAAGCAGATGATTTCATTTGTGGACAAGCCGGTCCCGCTGGCAAGTCTCTTTTGAAACCTTCGGCATGCAAGAGCTAACCGGAGCATACTTGTCCCGGATGCATAGTCTTTCGTCATCCTTGTCCTTCCATCGCTGACAGGATTGGCAACTATTGTACCTGGACAAATATTGCGGAAGCTTAAGGAATTTATGCCCTAAGTGGCTTCAATGTGATGAATTACTCAGCGGCTGCATTGCAATATCAAAATGCGAGCAATAGGTAACTGAGCCAATCGTAGATCGCGTGCTCTAGGTGTCAAAAAGTTAAGATCGTGTCTGCCTCGACCGTCCACATGGCAAGTTCTGCCATGTTGCTTGCCTCGATTCCCTCGATGAGTGGGAGGCTCTTGACCCCTCTGGCATCAGCGCATGTGCCGCAGGCTTTGATCTTCCCGCCCTTTTGAACAACAGCCTTGATCATCCTTTCGATGTTGTAATAACCCTGCGCTGTGTTTTGATTCGAAATTCCACAACTGACTGCATCCGCCATTAAAAATACGTTGACCTGTACAGTTGAATGATCTTTTTGAATCGCCATCGCCAGCCTGAAGGCGTTGTAAGCTTTTTCCGTTCGACAGGAGCATCATTAATCGGTATAAGAATGTTCATCCAGTCTCCTTGGGTTGTCCAATTGTGTTAAGTGGCTAAATACTACATTAGTGATGAACCCGACCGGATGCGCTATTACCATGCCAAGATAATTTGGGATCTTTTTCACGATCGATTCGGTTCGTATATCTTCACTCTTATTTCAGTTCTGTCGGGTACTGGACCATGAAGTTGAGATTTGCCGTTTCTTCCGGTTTTTCCCTCAAGTACAGCAATGTGGCTTGAGCAGGGTCGGTTTTTCACCTCGCTTAGAACGTTCAATGGGACTTTCTCCAGAAGACCCAAGATCCCCCCAGCCTTCATGAATGATTTTAAATTCCTATAGTGGATTGAACCCGCAGCCCATTCGACAAGGCGATTGAGGATGGCACAATAATTTCTCGGTTCGGGGACAAGGTAATCTACGATAATAATCTTGTCCGCAACTCTCGAGAGTCCCCATAAGAGCACATCTCTTTCCTCTTCCGCAATTTCGTGGAGCACGTAAGACATAACCACAAAATCATAATGAACTCCGCCATTCCGAAGGAACGTCAATCCATCTGTATGCCGGATAAAGAGTTTGTCGGGAGGAACTTCTGCAAATTTGCGCTTCGCGATACTGATATTCTTCTCCGAAGGGTCTATGATTTCAATTCTCTCACATTTGTCCAGGATTTGAGAGGCAAGCCTGCCAGTACCGCAGCCAACATCGAGAAGTGTCGAGTCCTTGGACAGGATTTCTTTCACCTGTGCAAAGACTTTGTCCTGGTGCGGGGCGATAAACAAATCGTAAAAAAGACCGTCGTACCAACGACTCTTATTTTCTTCCATAGAATTCATCCCCTCCCCTCACAAGTAAATTTCCATCGCCTTCTTATCCATCTTACCGGTTTGCAAATCCATCAATACACATTCCTGTTCGGCTGTGACAATAACTAAATCCGCCTTTTGAAATATCGCTTTCAGTCGCATCAGACCGTGCTCAATCGATTCAACCCAAATAATCCCTTCGAGCTTGTCGGCCAACCTCAATTGGTTTCGATAACGAATCTTGGTCAGCGCAACAACGGGGTACAGATTTCTCTTCAATAGCTCTTCGACTGGATAGCGGGAAGCCAATAACTTGCATCGCAGGTCTTCGAGCCATCTGACATAAACTATATTGTTTACGTGGTGTGCTGCGTCGATGTCGTAAGTGCTGACCTCAAACTCTATTTCGGTTCTAAACAGCGGCATGGTGCTCCTTGGTTCATGGCAATAGAATGGCAGCTGCCACAACTGTCGTCCATAACCCGTTTTTGTCTCCCTCAGCTGTCTGAGTTAGGTTGAACGTGCGGACTATTTTCTCAGACATCCTGAACACCTGCTCACGCTCGTTCCAGTCTGTGTTCGGATCAAATTCCACTCCGAGAGTGGTCGCGAGCATTTGCGCGGCGAGATCCTCTGCGTAATCGCCTGCCGATTTTTCGTTGACGCCGAAAGCATGGTGTTCAGAAAGGTAACCGTATTGATTCGATTCGGCTGGAATCGCAGCTCCTATGGATGCGGCGACAAGGCGGTTCGGCTCGTTGGTAGCGCTCCGCGCCATCACGGTGAAGGTGATCTGCCCGCTTTGTATTTCCTTCAGCCCTTCAGCCAAACTGATTTTTTTACAGCACGGAGGGAAAATGCTGCTGACTGAGATAAGGTTGCACTTCTCGATACCCGCATCTCTAAGGGCAAGCTCAAATGAACTTAGATAATCCTTGTGTTTTCCGACCCCTTTTGTAAAAAATATTCTCGATAGCACGAACATGAGCCTACTTCTTCTCTTTCTTTGCTAATGCCAGATTGTAGTGTTCAGATCCCTCACGCATGAGGGCTTTCCCGCAGTTAGGGCATCTCTCTTCCATACACGGCGCTCCTCGCTCGTGAGGTTTTTTGTACCCGCACTTCAGGCAGACACAATATCCGCCTGCGCCCATGCCACCGCCATGACCTTTGCTCATATTTGTAGCTCCTCAGCAAGTTTGATGTGGTCGTGGTGCATAGACCACGGCCACGATGTTTATCACTTTTCGAACGACGTTATTCTCTCGTCCACGTATTTGAGTTCAGCTTCGATGTATTTCTTATGAAGTTCCAGACGGTCTCGATAGCGCTTCAGCACATCGACATCGCTTTCGCCAAAGAAAGCTCCTCCAAATCGACCAAAGCCTCTTCCCATTCCGTAGTTAGGACCAAAGACGTCGCCATGGCAGTGTCTGTGTCCAAAGCCATGACCCATTCCTCTTCCGTAACCGAAGTCGTTATAATATCCAAACATTTATATCTCCTTTTGTTTGAGTTTGTTAACAACAGCTTTGTACAATCGTGCAGTGATAATTTTTAACGCGTAGCCAATTCCTTTCATTTCGCATAATCGAAAACTTCGGGACGTCTCATGACTTTTTCATCGGGCGGAGATATAACTGGATAGCGCGTAATAATCTCTCCTCGCTTGATTTTGGACAGGTTCGGTTTGAGAATATGACGCTTGAGTGCTGATACTCGATCTGTGATGAACTTCTGATGCAGGTGATCAAACTCATGCTGGAACACGCGGGCCAGGGCCACACTGTATTCACATTCGACAGTTTGAAAATTGCCATCAGTAAATCGAACAATGATGGATTCGGGGCGAGTGACCTCCAGACAAATTCCCGGAACACTCAGACATCCTTCCTCCAGCGTCTTGGTTTCTTCGCTCGACGAAAGAATCTCTGGATTGATGACGACAAGCGGTTGTTCGTCTGCATATCCTTCCATCTCCGAGATGTCCATCACGAAGAGAGATATCCGAAACCCGACCTGCGTTGCGGACAGGCCGACGCCGTCCGCGCTTCGTAATGTCTCGAACATATTCCGAATTATACCAACGAGTTTTTCATCGAACGTATCGATCTTACGAACTGTACCATCCCAGACCCTCGTCCCATAGAGATATATTGGCATTATCATGGTCTGTCACTCTACTTGACTTTTAGGAATGATGCTCATGGCCTGCGCATTCCTCGTAGCCGCTCAACTTGCCTTCGGTGAATAGTTTCAACGCCTCACTGAAGAGAAGTCCGGGCGCCGTAATGACTTCGATGCCTGCTTGCTGAAAGCCCATGACAGCTTTGCGCCCCATTCCCCCTGCGATGATCGTGTCGACGTTGAATTGCTTGACATAAGCAGGGAGCTGGCACGCACCGCCATGCTCGCCGTTCAAAGGATTGAAATAGGATTCCTGCTTCACAATTTTGTTCTCTGAGTCCAGCTCACAGATATTGAACTTGGCGCAATGTCCGAAGTGCTGAGCTACCCGCTCTTCGGAGCTCGATTCTTCAATTGCCACCGCTAATCTTCGATTCATTTTCACTTCCTTTTGTTATTTACGGCGATATAAAGCCAATCCTCATGCCGCGATTTTCCTTGCTTTTCGTTTGGAATAAGCGATACAAGCTTACATACTTTGCGGTATTGCAATGGCCATTGCAATGATTGCGCAACTGCAATTACATTGAAATGTCAACCTGAGCAGCGGCAAGCAAACATAAACGAGATGCAGGGGGAACTAATATGAAAGAAGTCATCAACATCATCGACGAGAGCAGGGAGAACATGGTCATCCCCGATGGGATAGTCATCATCGGGCGGGACTGCAAGATAATGGTGTTCAACGAGGCAGCTTCGAGGATCACGGGGTATGGTGAAGACGAAATCGTGGGCAAACATTACGACATTCTTTTCCGAGGCAGCGAGCAGGAAGTGGAACACGTTTCCCATTCTCTCTCGGATGGTACAGGACTGTCCAACCTGTCGATCAATATCATCGACAAGAACGGGCAGATCAAGAATGTGCTGGCATCGATCACTCCGATTGGGAAATCGGAAGAAGTTACCAGTGTTGTTTTTGTTTTCCGCGATACGAAGGAGATGCTTAGGCTGCATGAAGACCTCGAAACCAAAACACTGGAACTCATCGACCAGAGAAACAGACTCGACGCAATATTCAACAGCAATATCGAAGGGACATTTACGATAGATAATGACTGGAACGTGACTTCGTTCAATAATTCCGCCGAGAAGATAACGGGCTATAGAAAAGGGGAAGCTGTCGGAAGGAAATGCTGGGAGATATTTAAGTCACCTCTGTGTCGAAACGGATGCCACATGGAACAGACGATAATGAAAGGAAAGCCGACGATAGGAAATGAGCTCGAAATAACGAATAAGGATGGGATGCCTGTACCAATAAGGGTAAACTCCGCGATCCTTCTGAACAACAAGCAAGAGAGAATCGGTGCGGTAGAGACCTTCATCGACATTTCCGAGATCAAGAATCTCTCGGACCATTTGAAAGAGAAGTTCAGATATGAGAACATCATTGGCAAGAACAAAGAGTTGGGACGGGTCTTCACGCTATTGGACAGCGTTTCCCAAACGGACTCAACTGTACTGATCACGGGCGAGAGTGGTACAGGGAAGGAGCTTGTTGCCAGGGCAATCCATCTCAATAGCGCAAGACACAACGGGCCGTTCGGCGCACTGAACTGCAGCGCATTCGCGGAATCGCTCATCGAAAGCGAATTGTTCGGACATGAGAAGGGTGCATTCACTGGTGCGATCAAGACAAAGATCGGAAAATTCGAGCTCGCGCAAGATGGCACACTTTTCCTGGACGAAATCGGAGACATCTCACTGCCTGTGCAAACAAAACTCTTGCGCGTGCTCGAGACTCGCCAGTTTGAGCGGGTCGGGGGCAATAGGACCATAAAGATGAACGCGAGAATCATCGCAGCTACGAACAAGTCGCTGCAAGATCAAATAGAGCTCGGCAAATTCAGAAAGGATCTTTTCTACAGAATTAATGTCGTAAACGTTCATCTCCCTCCGCTCAGAGAAAGGATGGACGATCTCCCTCTGTTAGTAACCCACTTTATAACTCATTTTAACGAGAGATTCTCAAGGAAAGTCGTTCGCTTTTCCCCAGATGCTTACGATGTACTCAGCAAATATGACTGGCCTGGAAACGTGAGGGAACTGGAGAACGTGATCGAGCATTCATTTGTGCTTTGCGGAAAGGACGTTATCGGATCAGAGTGTCTGCCTGAACGAATCAAGAAGGCAGATCGAGGAGTACACTTCACAAATCCCTCGTCTATCAAAGAGGCAGAGGCTTCCGTAATCGTAAGCACCCTGAACAAGCATGGCGGGAGCAGAGTGAAAGCGGCCGCTGAACTCGGCATGCATCCTTCGACACTTTGGCGAAAGATGAAAAAGTTAGGAATATAACGATTTATCTGGGAGGCCCCTCAACTTATCGTTGCTCCTCGGGCAGGACTCGAACCTGCAACCCATCGGTTAACAGCCGATTGCTCTGCCGATTGAGCTACCGAGGAATGTCGTATTGCTTCAAAGAACTTCTTCCTCCCCGCAACCCATCGCTTAATCCGTCCATGATTCTCGGACGGACTCTGCCGATTGAGCTACCGAGGAATGTTAATTCAAAAGGCTATATCTAAATATATCGGCCTCGACTCAGAAAATCAAAGCCATTATTGAGAGAATCTCAGTCGAATCGGATTACACCTTGCTGTGTTTGAGGAACGCAACCAGGAGACTCGCATGTCCGATCAGAAAACTCAATCCGCCAATTGGCGTGATAAATCCAAGGCTGTCAGGAGCACCGAACGCGATCGAATAGAGACTTCCGGAGAATAGAATTATTCCTAGAACATAGAATAACCCTGCCCACCGAAACAAACCTCCTCGATCTGCAAGACCCGCGACAACCAGAAGTGCGATTGAGTGATACACTTGATAACGAACGCCCGTCTCAAATACTTCAAGCATCTCCTTATCCATACGCCCCCTAAGCGAGTGAGCCGCAAATGCACCTAAAGCTACCGCAAGAAATAGTCCGGCTGCCCCTGCCGCGCCATAGAATTTCGCGCTCCCGAACGTCCTGCTCACTTTTGTGAAGCCTCCAACTGTTGTACGCGTTCTGCCAAACGGAGCTGCTCGATCAACTCGTCCAGGTTGCCGTCGAGAACGGATTGCAGATCGTAGAGAGTAAAATTTATCCGGTGATCGGTGACCCTGTTCTGAGGGAAATTGTATGTCCGGATCTTGTCGCTCCGGTCACCGCTTCTGACCATTGTTTTTCTTTTCGCGGCGATTTCCGAATCCCTTTGCTGTACCATGACGTCGAACAGACGGGCACGGAGTATCTTCATGGCTTTCTGCCGGTTCTTGTACTGGCTTCGTTCATCCTGGCATTGTACCACGATGCCTGTCGGAAGATGCGTTATCCTTATCGCCGTTTCGACCTTGTTCACGTTCTGGCCGCCGTGACCGCCCGCCCTGTAAACGTCGATCCTCAATTCGTCCGGATCTATCTCTACTTCCACTTCTTCTGCTTCGGGCATCACGACCACACTTGCAGCAGACGTGTGGATCCGCCCGCTTGACTCTGTCGCCGGAACTCTCTGGACCCTGTGGACGCCGCTTTCGTATTTCAAATCGGCATATACGTCGTGCCCCGTTACTCCCAGCACGATTTCCTTGAATCCGCCGATGCCTGTCTCGTTGAAATCGAGAGTCTCGACTTTCCATCCCCGCCTGTCTGCGAGACGCGTGTACATCCTCGAGAGATCTGCGGCGAAAAGCGCAGCTTCCTCCCCGCCGGTGCCTGAACGGATCTCAAGTATGACATCTTTACTGTCGTTAGGATCGCGGGGAATCAGGAGGGACTTCAGATCTTCTTCCTTTGCCGCAATTCTTTTTTCAAAATCGACTGCCTCTTCCCGCGCAAGCTGACGTAGCTCGACATCGTCCCCCGAGTCCACCATCCCGCTAGTCTCCTTCAGACCCTTTTCCAGCGTGAGCAACTCCTCGTACGCCTTTACGATCGGAGTAATGTCGCTTAACTCTTTACTGAACTCCCTGTATCTATCCTGGTTTGAAATTACCGTCGAATCTGAAAGGAGGTCCGTAAGTTCATCGTACCTTGCCTTTATCTTTTCAAGTCTTTCTCTCATGCCTGAGTCTTTTTGAAATTTCCCGAACCTGGTGAATGAAATAAATCGATATGATTAAACTTATCGCGGACCAGACGATGGATGCAGAAGTTATAACTGTCGTGTATGATGGTAATGTCGTGACCGCCGCTGACTCGAACGCGACTCCGAAAATTATCCAGAGCGAACCGATGATCATATACATGCCCATCATCATCATGACGCTCCCGCTTACGAGCATCTTCGCATGGTGCAAGTGCATATTCACTCCGTTATCCAGACTGATCTACACCGCCGATCCCGGCGACATAATAAAGATATTGAAATGCACGCTAATTCAAAAACACTGGGGTCGCGCAAGAAGACGGACCGTCTGGCAGTGTTTCAACTTACATTCCGCCATCATGCTCCGATCCAGAGGATTCCTTCGGAAAGGAGTCCTTCGGACTGAACTTTTTTCAGCATTTAGTTCTAGACCCCGAAACGAGCCTGCACTGGAATACTCCTATCCAGTGTTCGGGGTGACAGGGGCCTTTGAAAGTGAGACACTGCCGGCCGTCTTGAACTTGGGCACGTCTTCGGTTAAATTTTTATTGTACGATCAGGCGGCGGTGTTGAAGCACGGCCGGCTTTGTGGAGAATTTATCATGAGCACCATTAAGAACATTAATATAGATCTCATAAAGAAGTACGACAGGCCGGGACCTCGGTACACGAGCTACCCGCCTGCTCCCACGTTCAGTTCGGGTTTCACTCCGGACGATTATTTCAATTCGCTGAAAGCCAACAACTCTTCCTCCGCAAATTCCGAGATATCTCTTTACTACCACATTCCGTTTTGCGATACGCTCTGCTACTTCTGCGGTTGTAATATGCTCATAACACATAGCAAGGAGCGGATATCGGAATATCTCGAGTATCTGAAGAAGGAAATGCTACTTTCGGCACCCTATTTCAACAAGGCGAGGAAAGTCGGCCAACTTCACTGGGGGGGCGGCACTCCTTCCTATCTCAGCCCAGCGGAAATATCAATGCTGGCCGGATACATCCGGGAACATTTCAATTTCTCGGACGACATCGAAGCGGGAGTTGAAATAGATCCCCGCGGGCTCACTTTCGAGCACATGCAGGCGTTCCGCGAATCGGGCTTCAACCGTGTCAGCATGGGAGTTCAGGATTTCGAGCCGCAGGTGCAGGAAGCGATAAACCGAATTCAACCCGAGAAAATTACGCGCGACGCCGTGGAGTGGTCAAGGAAACTGGGATTCAAAAGCATAAACCTCGACATGATCTATGGCCTTCCCTACCAGACACTCGAGTCGTTCGAGCAGAGTCTAAGGAAGATCATAAATATTTCACCCGAGAGAATCGCGGTTTTCAATTTCGCCCATGTACCGTGGCTGAAATCTCATCAAAAACTCATCGACAAGAGCACGCTTCCACTCCCGGCGGTCAAACTGGATATACTCAAGATGACGATTGAGCTCCTGACAGGCGCAGGATACATCTATATAGGGATGGACCACTTTGCGAAACCTGATGATGAGCTTGCAGTGGCTCAACGCGAAAAGACTCTTTACAGGAATTTTCAAGGCTATTCCACCCATGCGGGCGCCGATCTTTACGCATTCGGCAACTCGGCAATCAGCCAGTTCAATAATGTCTATTCACAGAATTACAAATCGCTCCAGGACTATTACAGGGCGATAAACGCAGGACGATTTCCTATCGTACTTGGTTACAGGATGTCCAGGGATGATGTCGTGAGACAGCACGTGATCATGCGGCTTATGTGCGACTTCGAACTCGACAAGCGCGCCGTAGAAAAGAAATTTGATTTGGACTTCGATGAATATTTTGCGAACGCTCTGCCTAAACTCGATGAGTTCGTGCAAGACGATCTCCTTGAATTGACAGACTCTAGAATTGTCGTCAAAGGCATGGGAAGAATGGTCATCAGAAATATTGCCATGGCATTCGATGCCTACCTTGAGAAGATGATGAAGGAAAAACCGATCTTCTCCCGTACCGTCTAATAATTTTCGACAGAACTCAAACAACAGAGAGCAGTTACAAGTCATAAATGTCGTCAGGGAATGACATTCTCCGGACTCGTGGAATTATCTCGTTAATGTCGTATGCCGGTTTATGCGGCGCGGTGATCGACTCGAAGGGAAATCTCGTCGCTTTCACTCCGAAGTTCGAACAACTGACAGGTGTCAAAAAGACTCCTGCCCCACTTTCCGAAATTTTCAGAACTTTCCCAACTCTCCCGATCGCCGATGGGAACGATGAAATCCCATTTACGCTGAGGGCAACAGGCACTATCCTGACAGGAAAACATCTCGAGAATTTTGACGGCTTGTCGGTGATTGTGTTCAATGAAAAGGACAATCAAGCTGGCAGCCAGGTTTCTATCCTTCCGCACGTGGTATACGCCAGCACCGACCTGGTATTCCAGTTCGATTCGGAAACACGCGTATACTATGTCAACGACAATGCCGAAAAGATGACCGGCTACACGAAGGAGGACTTTCTTACAGGAAGGATACATCCTCTCGACATCGTCCATCCCGACGACAAGGCGAAATTGAAAAGGGAATTCGATCAGATATTTGTGAATCACAGGAGCGTCGAGGGCTCTGAGCACCGGATCGTAAAGAAGAACGGTGATATCATTCATGTAATGAAATCGTGGTACTCGCTTATCGGGCCGGGAAATACATTCGGCGGCGTTATCGGGTTAAACCGCGATATCACCGACGAGAAACTGCTCAGGGAGAGACTTCAATTATTCCGGAGCGCTTTCGAGCAGGCTACCGACGCCATAATCATAACCCGCGTCGATGGGACAATAATTGAAGTTAACGACGCGTTCACTAAAATCTACGGGTACTCCCGGGAAGAGACGCTCGGTAAAACTACAGCTTTGATTCAGTCGAAGCACTCTTCTCACGATTTTTATAAGGAACTCTGGAATTCGCTGGAAAAGTTCAGCAACTGGAAGGGTGAAATCATAAACCACCGAAAAGACGGAGTCGAAATACCTATCTGGTTAAGTATTACACCCATATTCCACGATGGCGAGAAGATCGGCTACATGGGAATCGAATCCGACTTAAGCGAAAGGAAGAATCTGGAGCAGCAGATTATCCAGACCGAGAAGCTTTCGACAATCGGCCAGCTTGCAGCAGGAATGGCACATGAGATCGGAACTCCCCTCAACATTATCTCCGGAAACGCGGAATTCATGCTTCTCGACATGAAGTCGGGAGATAAAGGCTACCAGGAACTTTCCACGATCATCGCGCAGACCAGGCGTATTACGAAGCTGATGCGCCAGCTTCTTGATTACGCCAAGCCGAAACTCCTTTCTCTCCAGGCCGCAGATGTGAATGCCATCTTGAATGACGTCCTAGATTTCGTTCGACCGCAATTCAAGAAGAGCGGCATGGAGATCTCGACCCGGCTTGACGCACGATCACTGAAGATTTACGGCGATCCCGCACAGCTCTACCAGGTTTTCCTGAACACAATTATGAATGCGCTCCATGCCATGGCCAAAGGTGGAAAACTGGAAGTAGCAACCCTCGAGGAAAAAGAATCTGACGGCGAGACGAGAGTCATCGTGACAATTAAGGATACCGGATACGGAATCCTTCCCGAAAACCTCAGAAAGCTGTTCACGCCATTTTTCACCACGAAGGAACCGGGGAAGGGAACAGGACTCGGGCTCGCCGTTACGAGGCGCATAATCGAAGAACACAAGGGAAGCATCCAAATCGAGAGTGAAGTCGGAAAAGGGACTGTCGTGTCAATCAAATTCAATTCATTTATTCCCCAGACTGATTCTCATATGCCGAAAAGTTGATATTGTAAGCTCTGCAGGTAGTTCGGGGGCACAATTTGTTTTTGATGATAGACACGGATAAATTCGTACACACATGTTGAATGAAAACCCTGCGGAAAAAGTGCTGAGTGACGCAGCGCTTTTTCTCAAGCAGCAGGCTGAACTTTATGGAGACGATATATATTTGATCCCGGAGGGCACGAACAAAGATCCGTCCGGATCTTTCATTTCGACCGCATCGGAGCTCAGGCCGGAAAATAAAACAGAATCAGAGACGGACTTGAAACCGAAAGTAATTAAAATCTCCGAGGACGAAGGACTTTTTGAAGGCGCAGTCCTGAACTCGGAATGGAAAATCGATCCTAAGTGGCACGACAGCGATTCGCTCGAAGTGCTGAATTCCAGGACTTCCGGGTGTAAGAAATGTCCTCTCGGAAACACGCGCAAGAGTTTTGTTTTCGGAGTCGGTAATCCAAAAGCGAAACTTGTACTCATCGGTGAAGCACCGGGCGCGGACGAAGACGAGCAGGGTGAGCCGTTTGTCGGTCGCGCGGGTCAACTCCTAACCAAAATACTTGCGGCAGTTCAACTGAGACGCGAGGACGTTTACATCTGCAACATCCTGAAATGCCGTCCCCCGAACAACCGAGAGCCGCTTCCCACCGAAATCGAATCGTGCGAGCCGTATCTCAAGAAACAGCTCGATATTATAAAACCGAAATTAATCCTTTGCCTCGGGAGAGTAGCGGGCCAGGCGCTCCTCAGGATGAATACGAGTCTTGCCGAATTCCGGAACAATATGTATGAATACCAGGGTATTAAGGTCATGGTAACCTACCACCCCGCCGCACTTCTCAGGAACCCGAATTGGAAAAGGCCCGCCTGGGAAGATGTCCAGAAAATGCGCAAATTGTACGATGAGCTGTGAGTCGATGACATCGACAGGAAATTACACTATTCACATTTGACTATTAGCGGTTAGCTTTTAGAAATTAGCTATTAGCAACAGTGGTCAGCAATTCGAGAGAGATGGCAACTAATTTTGATACAAGAAAGGGCTTCGGGAGTTTACCCGAAGACATCGCGTCAGGAAGGATCCCGCCGCAGGACGTCGAGGCGGAGAAGTCCGTGCTTGGAGCGATGCTTCTTGACAAGCACGCGGTGTCACCCGCGATAGAGCTCCTTCAGCCGGATTTCTTTTATTCCACCGCCAACGAAAAGATATTTGCGGCCATGCTCGAGTTGTACACGAAGAACACCGAAATCGATGTGATAACAGTGAGAGAAGAACTTCGCAGGAGCGGTCAGCTGGAAAACATTGGCGGGACTGCGTATATAAATGAGCTGGTATCTTCGGTCGCGTCTTCAGCAAACGTCGAAGCTCACGCACAAATTGTCGCCGAGAAATTCATGCTCCGCAGTTTGATCGCCACGATGTCGTCGAACGTGCAGAGATGCTATGACAACCGTGAGGACGCATTCGCACTCATCGATGAGGTAGAGCGCGACGTATTCAAGGTCTCGGAAGCACGGCTGAAAAAGTCTGTCGTCCCACTCCAGCAAGGACTAATCAAGACAATGGAGACCCTTGAAAAAATCCACGGATCCAAAGGAGGAATTACAGGAGTACCGTCCGGATTTGCTGACCTCGACTACATGACAGGCGGTTTTCAAAAATCGGACTTCATTATCATCGCCGCGAGGCCGAGTGTAGGTAAGACCGCTTTAGCTTTGTCAATTGCACGTAACGCCGCAGTGAAATACGGTATCCCAACAGCGATATACAGTCTGGAAATGTCTCAGCAGCAATTGCTCATCCGCTTACTAGCTGCCGAGGCGAAGGTAAACGCTCATGAACTTAGAACCGGAAGATTGCCCGAGGATCAATGGCAGAATATATCGATGCGTATACACAAGCTTGTCCCTGCTCCGATATTTATCGATGATACACCTGCTTTATCAATCCTCGAACTTCGCGCTCGATCAAGAAGGCTTAAAGCGGAACATGACATCGGGTTGATCATGGTGGACTATCTGCAGTTGATGCAAGGTCCTGCAAAAGTTGAGAGCCGCGAAAGGGAAATCTCAATGATATCGCGAAATTTCAAGGTTCTCGCGAAGGAGCTTGACATACCTGTGATCGCGTTATCTCAGCTCCGTCGCTCTGTCGAAGAGCGAGGAGACAAGCGTCCGATCCTATCTGACCTGAGAGAGTCCGGCGCTCTTGAACAAGATGCAGATGTCGTGATTTTTATCCATAGACCTGAGTTATACGGATTAGAGAACGACACTGACAATAATTCAGTCAAAGGGATGGCCGAAATAATGATAAGCAAACAGCGCAATGGACCTACGGGTGATATTAAGCTCACATTTATCAAAGAATACGCTAGGTTCGAGGATCTCGCGAAGTTTCCCGGATCGGGATTCCGCCAGGGCGGACCCGAACCGGAAGAGAAAATTCCCTTCTAAGACCCGAATGCCTGACGGGCCTTCTCGGATCCGCGAAGCCGCCCGTCTCTTAATTTTTTCCGGCGAGTCGGGGTAATCAATCCGAAAAGAAAACCAAGAGGATGATGGACTGCGGTCAACGACCTGATCGAGTTCAAGCCCCGTCAATTCTGGGACGAGTCGCGGAGCTTCTTGACATTCGTGACAAAAATTTTCCGGGAGACCTCCCGTATGATTTTGTCCTCTTTCAATTTCTTTAGAATCCTCGACAGGGTCGCGCTTGCTATGCCGAGATGTTCCGCCAGATTCTTCTTTGATATCGCGAGACTGAAGAACGGCTCCGGCATTTTCACCGAGTTGTTGAGCTGGATTTCATTGAGGAGGTATCGTGCGACTCTCCCTTCCGCGCTTTCCGCGAGAAGGTCGAATCGCTGATTCAATTCCGCCAATCTACCGGCAAAGCTTTCTGAAATCCTTATGGCAAGCGCTGGATTCTTCCCGAGCAGAGAAGCGAACTCGTCCTTCGGAACGAAGAGAAGTGTGGAATCTTCAAGAGCCTGCGCGCACGAAGAATAAAATCTTGAGCCCGAAAAAAGAAACGATTCAGCAAAACTTCTATACGGTCTCAGCTTATTCAGAACGATTTCCTCACCCTCGCCGTTGAGCTTATAGACCTTCACCGAACCGCTCATCACTATGTAAAACCCGGAAAATGATTCGCCTTCCAAAAAAATAATCTGGTTCCTTCTGAACTTCCTGGTTTTAGAGATATGCGTGATAAGTCTTACTTCACTCTGAGAGAGTTTTTCGAAAATCGGGACGTCGTGCAGTGAGCTGTTCTTCTCCATTCCTTTCAAACCTTGCCAGCGATGAAGCGTTGAATACTCTCCGTGAAGTTTGTCCGTCCGAGGGGGACAGACCTGCAGAATTCATCTGATTGAAATTTATGAGCCTCTTTACCAAGAATCAAACTGAGGAGTGTCGACTTACTTGGCCTTTGAGTGGATCTGTTTAATTGTCCCTGGTTAACGGTCAACCATCTTCATCTCTTCGAGTCTTTTTAGAAACTCATGATAGATGTGCAGGATTTTCTCCTGGTTGAGTTCAGGTTCGGTTGTCGTCGTTATGTTTGTGCCTGGCCCAGCTTGACGATTGATAGCAAAACAATACGCGACCGTTAGATTGCTTGCAGCTATTTCCAATGTGCCGTTTTCCATTTGATTTCACTCCTTTTCCGTTTGTGTCCAGAGATCAATCGAGCCGCTATTTTCGTTTGGGTGGTACTGCAAAGTCACATCAGTATTCCTTTAAGTATAACAGAAAACAAATCGATTGTCATTCCGAGTTCCTCCGAGTCTTCATTTGAAAGACGAAGGAACCTTCTATAGGTCTCCGCGGATGTATCATTGATGAATATTGAAGAAGTCTTTTCATTGTCACAAAGCCAGTATCTTTCCGACCCCTCGAAATAATAAAGAAGCTTTAACTGTCATTCGGAACGAAGTGAGGAATCTTGTGTAACTATCCACGAATGTATGATTGAAAGTGCTCTGGAATATTCCTCCTCGTCACCAAGCTAATGCTCAGATGACTTCTTGGAGTGACAACCATGTCTTGTCAGTTATTCCGTGTGAAGCGAAGAACTTTCCGCAAACCTCCGCGGATGCATTGTTGATGAGTACTCAAGAGGATTTTACCTGAGGCGCCCTATCAGGGTTACCAATTCGAACCCAATACAGGATCGTGTTCGCCGTCAGAAATCCCATCCAAAGAAAAATTGCGAGAACAGGCCTGTCTGCAATTTCTGGAAATTACTTTCTATTCGCTTTCCCATATCGTACCTCAGGACGAGAACACCTCCGAGATTGAATCGTATTCCCACTCCGAAATCTCCGAGTGTTCCGTCATAGGAATCGTCCCACGCTGCCCCTGCATCGAAGAAGGCTGCGCCGCGTATGGAGGTAAACAGAACTCCTCCGATCGGGAATTTGATGTTGAGCTCATCGATAAGCGGAAAGCGCAGCTCCTGGCTGGCAATCCAGATTTTTTCACCCCTTATTCCCCACAGCGGCCATCCTCGAAGATCCCAGCTCCCGCCCATAAAAAAACGGCGAGACTGTGGACCCTGATTATAGAGAATTGCCTCCCGCGTGGCAAATGCAACCATCCCGCTGATCCTGAAGTACCGCCGGTAATCAAGCATCAGAGTGAAATAATTTACCGAGCCGTATTCAACGTCGGTGGTATACGCCAGACTTCCCAGAAGTCTATGGCCGTCGAGTGGTCCCGTCGGCCCCCACAAAGAATTATCTTCGACGAAGGCCACTGAATTCGAAAACAGAAGTGAATTCCTTTCGCCGAATCCGTAAAACAATTCCTTGTAAGTGTTCGAAAGGCTGGTGGTCGCCTCGATCCGATCGAATCTCGAGAGAGGATAACTCAATGAGAAATACCCGCCGAATGATCTTTCATAAAAATACACATCGGGATCGGTAAGGTCGTACTCCCTTCCTGCAAAATTGAAGATGCCGTACGCGTAATTCATTCTTTGCGCGAGAGATATTCTGGAAACCGCGATGTTGAAACTTTTGAGAATCTCGTCCTGGGATTCGGCAGTATTGAAGAGGAGGAAGTAATACTGCTCGTTACCCAGCATGTCGCTGAGTGCCATTGCCGCACCGCCGGAAGTGCCGAAGACCGGATCGGTTGAGATCTGACTCTCAGCTATGTCGATGCTGTACCTCGGCACATACGGTTGTGCCGGGACTACGCCGTTAGGAGAGTACGCGGCCGCGTTCCACGACGTGTCGTAAATCCCGGTGGCAAAAACGACTCTTCCTTCCGCGTTCCTGACTTTCTCGTCGACGCTATCGATCATTCTTATCTGAAAGCTGTAGTTCTCAAATGTTGAGAAGATAATCGCGGTCGAGCCTTGTTGCGCAAAATTCGGATTGAAAGCTGCCGTCGCAAAATTCGTGATCCTGTAGGACACTGTCGAGTCGATCGCGAGCAAGTCGAAGGCCGGCATTACAAATATATTCTGACCGCCTCCGCTGTTTCCGACGTAGACAATCTCCTTCCCGTCGCCTGACCACGCCGGCGCGTAATCGGACTCCCGGCCTTTAGTCAGATAACGGATTTCACCGTCCTTCAGATCAATCAGAAACAGATTATAGTATCCCTCGGCGCCGAATATCGTCCTGTCTGACGAGAACACGACGCAGTTTCCGTCCGGTGACCACGCAGGATCGCGGTCGTCGTAGTAACCATGAGTGAGTTGTCTTATAAGTCCTGATTGAAGATCATACGAATACAGGTTATAAAAGCCCGCTATCGTCGCGCCGGACAAGACTATCCGGTCGCCGTTCGGGGAAAACGAAACCGAACCGATTCGTACTATGTTCTCGAGCCTCTTGTCCGCGACGATAGAATTATTTTCGATGTCATATAGATGCAGGACATCCGTCTCCCCGCTCTTCGAAACAAATGCCAGGAGCCCATTGTGTGATACGGCCATTCTATCGGACGGGAGCTGGAACGACTCGAACTCTGTGGTACGCTCCCCTTTTATCACAATTTCCGGTTTCGTGGTGCTGTCGAGCGGCTGGCGGTAAACGTCTGTGTAACCGTCGTGGTTACCAATATAGAACACGAGCCTTTGACCGTCTTGTGTCCTATAGAATACCGGTGAGTCGTTGAAACCCTCCGAGAAAATATTACGGCTTACCCTGGAGGGAAGATCGTGCGTGGAGAGAAGCGGGTAATATTTCTTTTGAAGGCCGTAAATCCAACTCTTGTCAAATTCGGCGTAGTTAAGCCCGATTGTGATCTTCATGTCTTCCGAAAAGCTTGAGGCCTTCCAGAAGTTTTCCATCAACATGAGAATCTTGTCGTCGCCGTAATTTTCTGAAATATATTTCAGAATGTTTTGCCCCTCTTTGTACATCAGAAACGTTCCGTAGATATCTTCCATTCGTGACAATGGAACCAGGTATCCGCTGAGCACCGCGTCGCGCATCACCATCTCCGCCTGGTCGTCCCAGTTCGTTGACCAGAACTCGGCGAGACCTTCGGAGAACCAGAGCGGGACGTCCCGGTCGGTCGGGATGCGATGATCGTGCAGCACCCTGTAAATCTTGGCAGCCGTGAATACGTGAATGAGCTCATGACGGATGACATGCTTCAATTGAAAGAGCGATCCCTCGTATGGGATTACCACACGCCCTTTCATGTACTCAAAGAATCCTCCGACCCCTTCGGGTATGAATCCAGGAATTGTATTTGTTTGTTCGAAGTAGAGGTGGGAGGAGTAGAGAATAAGTGGAATGCGGGATGTGATATTGATATCGAACTTGTTCTCAAGATATATGTATCCCTCTTCCGCTATTTCCGCGCTCTTGTTCGCGAGCTCGGTCATCTCAGGATAAAAATATATTTCGAAATGCGGAGTCCGCAGCGTCTGCCATCGAAAATCTGTGTACTGAACTTTATTCTCGCCGAAGTAATAAAACTGCGGGAGACCGATGGACGGGAGGAGGAGGACGAGGCAGAACGGGAGTATTTTTTTCAAGGCATCCGTAAGTTGGGGAAACCGAAAGTCATTCGCAATACCGGGTTCATGCGAAGGGCAATTCAGTGGGAGAGCACCCTGCCTGACTGAAGTTAGGTTGTCAGCTCAAGTCGTTAGTGTAATTCACTCAACCGTCTTTTGAGTGTATCGATGTTTCTTACTGGAGTAGGATCTACGCCCTTCTTCACCGCCAGGTAGAAACTCGTCCAATCTCCCAAATGTATCAAGCTGAAGATTCTCGCGAGAAGACTTTTTCCCTGAGATTCAACTTCGATAACATCGGCAGCATAAGGTCTGATTATCTCCTTCACGAAATCGAATCGCGCTTTCACGCGCGGATGATCATCCCTGTCCTTCAGGTAAATAACGAAAAATCGCTTGAGCAGATCGGGCAGAGTCGAATAGCCGACGATTTCATTGTGGTTCATTTCCGGGAAGAGGTTTCCATACGCAACTGTCTTGGCGTTTTCCGAAATCTGTCCTCTCCACCTGAGATTGACAGCGTCAAATCTGTCGGCCGCAGAATAGACAATCGGAAGAGACTCCCCTATTTTTTCTGCAAGCTGTAGCGGGAGCGGACTTCTCTCATAATCCGAATATTCCGCGCTGAGCTTTCCTAAGAGATCGATAACCTCCTTTGTCTCTGCAGGTTTCGACTTCAGAATTCCTATTTTCTGAAACTCGATGAACAGCGTGAAGAACGAATAACCGAGCGCAGCGCGCGGAGGGAGCCCACCGGGTATCTTTATCCAGTCATGTTTCAATTTGGCCGCACTCTCTCCGATCTTTCCGCCGGAGGAAATGACAATAATTTGAGCGCCTTTCTTTCTGGCATTCGAATAAGCCGAAATGGTTTCCTCGGTACCGCCGGAGTAGCTCGACACCACAACGAGCGAATTCCTGTCGACAAATTGCGGAAGATCGTAGCCGCGGTTGACCTGGATGGGTATCTTCACTTGTCCGGCGGCGTAGCTTCTCAAAATATCTCCGCCTATGGCTGATCCTCCAAGTCCCGTTATCACCACATTTCTGACTCTCGAGGTTGTTGTTTTCAATTTCGCCTTCTTAGCGATACTTACTGCCTCGGCCGCTTGATCCGGGAAAGATTTTATCAGCGAGTACATTTTCGAGTTGTCGACTCTTTCAATATCAGAGGTGGTGATCAATATATTCCTCGCTTATAGTTGCGTAGTAAATTCGTTCAAAATAAGTCCGCAGGTATTCGTGCAGACTCTTTTTTATCTCATTGACGGAATCTATCTTCACAATTTGCCTGGCGAATTTTCTCGCAGTTTTGTAATTCGTGCTTCTTACAATTTTCCTGAGGACTGGAAGGATGGCGCTGACGGCACTGAACTCGTCAAGGCCCATTCCGAGGAGCATTACAGTCGCGAGCGGGTTGCCGGCCATTTCTCCGCACATCGCCACCTTCACTCCGGCATCATGACCGGAATCGATGACCTGTTTTATTGTCCTCAATACCGCCGGATGAAACTCTTCATAAACATTCGAGACAAGATCATTCGTGCGATCAACTGCCAGAAGGTATTGTGTTAGATCGTTTGTCCCGATACTGAGAAACTTTACGTGTTCGGCAAGTTCCCTGCTGATAATAGCGGCCGAGGGGATTTCGATCATCACCCCTACTTCTATATTCTTGTCGTACTTTATTCCTTCGGAATCGAGGGATTTTTTTGACTCCTCGAGGAGTACGTTTGCTCTCGCGACCTCTTCAACGGTCGCGACCATCGGATACATTATCTTGCATTTGCCATAGGCGCTAGCACGGAGGATCGCTCTGAACTGATCTTTGAAAAGATCCGGTCGGTCCAGCATCATCCTTATCCCCCTCCATCCGAGGAAAGGGTTGGACTCCGCGTGATCGCCTACGAACATTTTGTCGCCCCCGATGTCGTATGTCCTGAACACGACCGGGTTCGGTTTAATCCCTTCAACCGCCTCTTTGAAAATCTCAAATTGCGCCTCTTCGTCCGGAATCGAATCGGAATCGAGGATGAGCGGTTCGGTTCGGAACAGACCGATCCCCTCCGCTCCATGCGGCTTCAGAAGCGGGATTTCCTGGAGGAGCTCTACATTGGCCTCGATAAGAACCCGTCGTCCGTCGGTGGTCCTCGCCGGTTCGGCAACTTCTGAAAGCAGATCGCTGTCGAGCCTCTCGCACCACTCTTTTCTTTCGGAATATTTCCTGACGGTGCCTTCCTGCGGATTAACTACTATGACGCCGCGGTAGCCGTCTATCACCATATCCATCCCGTCGCACACGTGTTTCGTTGCTTCCTTCAATCCTACAACGGCGGGGATCCCGAGAGACCTGGAAAGAATGGACGCATGCGACCTCGCCCCGCCGAAGTCGCTCACATAACCGATGACTGCATTCCTGCTAAGAAGAACCGTGTCAGCAGGGGTCAACTCGGTCGTGACGACAATCGGAGTCCCTTCAAACCTCGACCGCAGTTTGGCCTCGACGAGGTTCCTGAGTATCCTGTTCTTGATATCCTCTATTTCGAGAGCACGCTGCTTGAAGACTTCGCTGTTGCTTTTCTTGAGGTGCGCGATCTGTTTCGCAAATTCCTGGGCGACAATATATTCCGAATTCTTTTTTTCTTTCGTGATCCTTTTCTTGATGCCTTCGACAAAAATCGGATCGGAAATCATCAAGAGCTGAGCCTCAAAGATCATCGCCTTCTCCCCGCCCACCTTCTCGAAAGCGGTCTTATAGACTTTTTCCAGCTCGTTCTTCGACCGCTCTATCGACTTCTGAAGCCTGTCGAGCTCCGATGCGGGGTCCTCGATTGTTTTTTCCTGAACAATGACTCCGTCCTTCTTCAGCACGACAACTTTCCCGATTGCGATCCCCGGAGAGGCGGGAATACCGCGCAGGACTAGTTCGTCAGTCCGGTTTATGTTGTTGATCGGGTCAGGGCTCATCGAAGCCTTTGTCGAAGAATTCCACGAGTGTTGCGAGCGCCTCTCTTTCGTCTTCACCGTCAAAAATGAGAAGTATCCTGGCTCCCTGCTCCGCAGCCAGCGTCATCACGCCGATAATACTCTTCCCATTCACACGATATCCCTCCCGTTCGAGGAAGAACTCCGACTTAAACTTCGCGGCCATTTTGACGAGCGTCGCCGCTGGGCGCGTATGGAGCCCGAGTCGATTTTTCACGACCACTTCCTGTTGAACCATCAAAATTTTCTCTGCACCAGCGAGTTTGCGAGTTCAACAAGTGCGTCCTTTCCCTCGGACTTCCTTAATGTGTTCAGTGTTTCCAGTGCCCGGCCGGTATAATTTTCCACCTCGCGCATGGCAGCGTCAAATACCCCGGCAGAGCGATATGCTTCCCTGACGGACACGATATCCTTTTCCGCTACAACCGGTTTTCTGTACGCGACATTTACTATTTCAAAGACGTTGTCGTCCATGATCTGCTGCGCCTTGAGGAACATGAAACTCTTTTTCTTCTCGATAATATCGAGGCCTCTCGGTTTTCCGAATCGCTCCGTATCGCCTTCCAGATCGAGTACGTCGTCGAGAATCTGGAACGCGATCCCGATATTTAGTCCGTAATCGCTGAGGAGCCGGACGTGGTTTGGAGTTCCGCCGCCGAGTAGCGCGCCCAGTCCGCCAGCCGCAGTAAGAAGTGCACCGGTCTTCTTCGCTATCATGTTAAGATAATGAGAAAGAGATGTATCCGTACACTTGCTCAGGTGCTCATCGAGTGCCTGGCCGTCGCACACTCTCTTCACGCTCAGGTTGAATATCTTTAAGGCCTCTCTCAGATTCTTCTCACCGCACTTCTCCAGACAATCATATGCGAGAGCCATCATCAGGTCGCCGACCAAAATGGCCGTGTTGACGCCGTTTTTGACGTGGACCGTCTCCTTTCCCCGCCGCGTGTCAGCATTGTCCATGATATCGTCATGGACGAGGGTGAAGTTGTGCAGAATCTCGATTGCCGCCGCCCCGCGCAGGACATCATCGTTTGCCTCTCCGACAGCCTCGGCAGCAAAGACCGTCACAAGCGGTCTTACTCTCTTTCCTCCCATGGAGATGACATACGCGATCTTGTCCTTCAATGGAGAATCGGGGACAAGTTCAAGTGAGCGTTCAAGTTCACGCTCAATTGTTATCCTGTGCTTTTCAGAATACGACGTGAAATCTTTCAAGCCATGACCTTCACGATTTTCGCTTTCTTCAACCTGTCAATGCTGCTACAACCGGTAAGGAACATTACACCTTTCAATTCGTCGACCCAGCGGTCGAATTCTTTAGTCAGTCCGTCGACACCACTTCTGTCCAGGGCTTTCAGGAATGGTTGCGCCGCGGAGCACAAGTCTGCGCCAAGCGCAATCGATTTGGCGACATCGATCCCGTCACGTATTCCCCCGGAGGAAATCAGCTTAATCTTCTTTCTCCCGGGGAGTGCATTTACCCCGACCAGTGCATCTGCTGTCGGTATTCCCCAGTTCCAGAATTTCCTGCCCAATCCTTCTTCTTCGCGCCGGAGAGTTTCGATTGCAGCCCAGCTGGTTCCGCCGGAACCGGAAACATCGATGGCCGAAACACCGGCATCAATCAGTCTCTTCGCGGGAGCCGCGCCGATACCTGCTCCGGTTTCCTTCACTATGACCGGGATCTTCAGTTTCCTGACAAGCTGCGCAATCCCTCTCAGCACGCCCTTGAAATTTCTGTCGCCTTCTGGTTGAATCATTTCCTGGAGAGCGTTGAGGTGAATTGCCAGCGCGTTTGCCTCAACCATTTCGATAATTCTCGAGGCCACGCTCATCGCAGAACCGTCCGTTATCTGAGCCGCTCCGATATTTGCCATCACGAAAATCTTGTCGGCGGTCCGCCTTACGATCTTAAAAGACTCCAGGTAGTCGCTATTCGACAAAGCCTGCCGCTGGCTTCCGACCCCCATCCCGATATTTTTCTGCTTACAGAATTCCGCGATCGTTTCGTTGATCTGTTCCGCCCGCTTGAATCCGCCGGTCATGGAAGAAACCATAATGGGCGCGGAAAACTTATGAGAGAAAAATTTCAATCCCGTGTCGATGGAATCAAAGTCTATTTCTGGAAGGGCGTTATGGACAAATTCGAATTTCTCAAACCCTGTGGATTTCTGATAATCAACCTGCTGATTGAGGACTATATCGACATGATTTGCTTTGCGATTAGAAGTCTGATCCATTGTATGAGAAAAAATAGGTGTGCCGGGAAAAATATGCAAGATAAGGTGAAACAACCGGGATGAGGTGGAACACTCATCCCTCAGCAACAGATTTTTTTGGGTAGACCCGACGACTTTGAACTAACACCTAAATTTTCCGTCGATCTACCTGTTACGAAGCGCCTTTCAGAAACCGAACTCAGAGTTCGGTTCAAGAAGAAAAGTCAGTGAAGTGTTGCTCCAGCGGGCCGCGCAGAAACAACACTCCACAAATTGAATTTAGAATCTACGGCGTCCGCCGCCGTCGTTTCTCCTCGGACCCCCGCGACCGCCGCCGCCGCCGCCTCTTCGGTCGTCAGTACGAGGACGGGCTTCATTGACGTTGAGAGCTCTTCCTTTCAAATCCTTTCCGTTCAATCCGTTGATCGCCGCCTGGGCCTCTTCCTTCACCGGCATTTCGACAAAAGCGAATCCGCGATACTCGCCGGTGAACTTGTCTTTGATGATGTTGACTGTCGAAACCTGACCAAACGCAGCGAAGGCCTCGCGCAACTCATCCTCGCTCAGTTCTCTCGAGATGTTGCCTACATAAATGTTCATCTTTACTCCTAAAAAGTTATTGGATTTGAAATTACCCGTCCCATGCTGTGCTACGCACGAGTCTTCAAGGTATCAACGGGTTGAGATCCAACAGTCATCAGTCTGGCCCGTGTGTGATACGACCTTGCTCGTACTGCTTCCTTCCTCGAATCCAACTTCTCCGACTGATCTCATCTTCCACCGTTTGAGTTATGATAATAAATCGGAGAATAAAGAACAAATCCATAATAAACGAACATATGCCAGGTGTGGCCCGTTTACGCACTGGAAATCACGCCCAATTCACCTAAATTTCAGGGATGAAAACAAAACCACATATCCTGGTATCAAATGACGACGGAATCGACTCACCCGGACTCCTGACTCTTGTGAAAGCTCTGAAAAGATTCGCACAAGTCTCAGTCGTGGCGCCGAGCATTCAACAGAGTGCGATTGGACATGCGATCACGATGAGGACTCCATTGAGGGCTCACGAGTTTCATCGCGACGGCAAGATGTTCGGTTACGCAGTGGATGGCACACCTGCAGACTGTGTGAAGCTGGCAATAAAGAGACTCGTTAAACAAAAATTAGATCTCGTCATCTCCGGAATAAATGACGGACTCAATACAGCGGTCAACGTCATTTACTCGGGGACCGTAAGTGCCGCAACCGAAGGCACGATACTCGGAATCCCCTCTATCGCGGTGTCGCTCGAGTATACTCTCAAACCAAATTTCGAGTTTGCGGCGAAGGTTGCGGTGAAATTCGCGAAGTTCGTCATCAAACGCGGATTGCCGAGAGATACGATACTGAATATCAATGTCCCTGCGATCCCGGCGAGTAGGATCAAAGGAATCAGATTTACGCGCCAGGGCAGATCAAGATGGGATGACGAATTCTTTCAGAGGAAGGATCCGAAGAACCGCGACTATTTTTGGCTCGCGGGCAAAATGCACGTCTTCGATCGTGATCCAGACGTAGACCAAGTCGCACTTAAGTCCGGATATGTTTCCGTTACGCCGATCCACTTCGATCTGACACATCACGAGTTTCTCGACCAAATGAAGAGAGACTGGGAAGGAAAAATCAGGCTCTGACGGGCGTTCAGGCACCCCGTGCAAAATTCCGTCGTTGAATTACTCTACAATCTCGATTTCGTGTGTCATGCTGACTGCATGTCTCAGCGTTCCCGCTACAGAGCAATACTTATCCTGGGATAGAGAAACAGCGTGTTCGGCATCTGCTCTTTTCACTTCACCATGAATGATGTACTTGACGTGGATGTTGGTGAAGACTCGCGGAGGATTCTTCGCCCTCTCACCTGACACTTCGACTTCGAGCCGCTTCATGCCGGAGCGTTTCTTTTTCAAAATGAGTTCGACATCGATGGCAGTGCAGCCGGCGAGAGCGATCAATACGAGCTCCATCGGTCCGGTGCCAGCGCCGCTTCCGCCTTCCGACGGGGATGTGTCGACCGGAACCCAATGATTCGATTCTCCCTTCCCGACGTAAGCATTACCCTCTACCTGCTTAAGAACAATCTTCATTTCTCTGATGCCAGTTCTGAGATGACGCTCTCGAAAGTTGATGCCGGCCTGTAACCGACAAATGCTTCCCTCACATAACCTTTCTTGTCAACGATGAACGTTGTAGGAATCCCTCTGATTCCACCGTAAGCGCCGACAACTTCTTCTGTCGCGAGCACAACGGGATAGTTGATACCATATTGTTTCATGAAAGGAACCACATCTTTTAGTCCGCCCGCGTCGACAGAAACTCCTATCATCTGCAAGCCCGCGTCTTTGTACTTTGAATAAAGTTTGATGAAGTCCGGAATCTCAGCTTTGCATGGCCCGCACCAGGTGGCCCAGAAATCGACGATCACTACCTTTCCGCGGAAGTCAGAAAGTCTGATTGACTTCCCGTCGGTCGATGTCAGCGCGAAGTCCGGGGCCATCACATTTTCGCCTGCCATCATCCCCGCATCCGCAGCAGCAGCAGCAATCTGAGGAGCCCCGGAAGACGCTCTCGTCTTGTTGACGTAAACGGCACCTATGATCAACGTAACGATTGCGACAACTATAAAATGGAGATTCCTCTCAACGAGACTCTTTTGCTTGATCTTCTTTGTCATTCTATTTCACCTCGTTTACAATTTTCTCTAAGATTTTCTCGACTTCCAATGGGACTGAGCCAAGGTGGGCGTCGGGGAACAATTCGCTTATGATGGTAGGAAACATCGTGATTACAAAATTTATCCTGAAAACAATTTTCTTTAAACCCATCGGGATCTTCACAGCTTCTCCGCCAGTACAGCATAATATCGCGAGTTCAGGTCCCCTCCCCGGATCACCTTGAATCGAGACTTGTCAAGCAGCCTCTCAACTTGTGTCCGCGTAAGTCTTTCGCCGGCAGGAGGTCCATGACGCGTATATTCCTTTCGCCATTCTATGAGAAGAATTCTGGCACGTTTTTTCATCGTTCTTCGGATCTCCGACAGGAGTCTTTGCGCATCATTTTCGTGAAGTATTGCGCTCGCTATTGTAAAATCCACCGACGATGCCGGCACGTCAAATTTGTACCCGTCTTTTGTATGGACAAGGCATACATTTTTGGGAAGTCTCTTCCTGCTCAGCAACGCCAGCATGTCTCTGGACACATCGACACCGTACGCCATGGCCGGGGGACCGACGACCCTCGCAGCAGGGATGAGAAAGTATCCGGTTCCCGCCCCGATGTCCGACACTGTCATTCCCTTTTTCAATCCAAACGATTTGAGCGTCGCTGTCGGCGGAAGGATCTTTCGCCTGTAACTCGAGTCAAGGCGCGAGTGGTGCTTCGCTTCGAACCGATGACCGTGATCCATTATGTTTAATGAGCTTTCAATAGATGTGGGAGCGCCGGTTCACGAATTATTCTTTCGTGCACACATAAATTCAATTCGATTGAAGTGTCCTAGTAATCTTTTCAACGATGACTTTTTTTGGAACCGCGCCGATTATTCTGTCAACCATTTTGCCGTCTTGAAAGAAACCGAGAGTGGGAATGCTCATGATGTTATATTTGACGGCGATATCCATGTTATCATCCGTATTCAATTTGAACACCTTCAGTTTTCCCTCATACTCTTTGGCGATCTCTTCGACTATCGGGGCGACCATTCTACACGGTCCGCACCACGGCGCCCAGAAATCTACTACGACAGGAGTTTTGGAATCGAGAATTTCCGCCTGGAAGCTTGCCGTTGTCGCTTCATTCACGTTTGCCATTTCTTTTCCTTTCTTATGCTCGCTTTCAGATTATTTGATGAAAAATCCCTCGCGAGGATTCAGAAATATAACACTTGCGACGAAGTATTAGTTTTCGGAAAGGGATTTGCTGAAGCGGTCAAAGGGACTAACGGGAGAAATATGGAGAAACCAGGGCGTCCGGGCTTGCGGGCGCCCCGACTTTTACTTTTGCCACAGGTACTGAAGCTTCACGAAGAACTGCTGCACGGTCTTTTGTACTCCATAAGGCGACCCGAAGTCCGTGAAGTTGTGATCCGACCCCGCATAGAAGACAGTGAATGGATTGAGTTTGTAGCTTATCATCGGGTCTATCTGAATCTGCTTCGCGAACTCGTCGTACTGGCAGATCAATCTCACGAACAGTTCGGGCGAGAATTGATAGACGACGGCACTCCGTGCAATATACCCATCGTAGAATAAATCCTCACTCGATGCCGCCCAGAGCCGCGAGCGGGCATATGTCATGTCGACGGAGAACTTATCGGTCGGTTTCAGGATCAATTCAGCCCAGAAGTTGTTTCCTCTCCCGAGTTCTGGATTGTCGGCGCGGTTTATAAATCTGCCGACCGAACACCAGAAATCGAACTCGAGTCCTCTTGTCGGCCTGGAATTCACACTGACCTCAGTGTGATACAACTTCGTGAACGACACGCCGTGGAAGATTTCGTCGAGGATCGGATAGTAACCCATCCATATGCTCGTTTGCCCTTTCAGTTGAGCCTGAGCCTGAAGCTCCGTCCACACGCCTTTGCGTGTGCCGAGGTCATTGAATACTAAGCCGGAGCTCGACTGCACAGATGCGTTCTCCACAATGGTTTCCGAAGGATAAACCGTGTACCCGTTCCAGTACTGGATAACTTTTCGATTTGTCGAGGTGACGAAACCGTCCTGCGCCTGGAACAGCGGAGAGCAGGTAGAAGCGCCCAGGTCGAAGCTGTAGTCGCGGGCATTCCGTTTGAGATCGATTTGCGCACCGCTCCCGTCGTATTGTTCGCCGTTGAATGTCGCATCGAAGTGCGTCGCGCCGAATTTCCTGTCGTTCGTGAAGAGAGAAGGATCGTTTATCTCCTTCGTGTTTGAATAGAGTGCCTGACCGACTAGATAGTAGTTTCCCCCGAACAGAAAATTCCAGTCTGCTCCACCCATGTAGTTATGGGCGTTCGTAAAATTCCTCGCAGTGCCGAGAACCCCTATGAAAGACTCACTTCCAAAATCATATTTAGCGCGAACAACGTTGCTCAGCGACTTCAGGGAAGTACTCACGAAATCACTTCCCTCTTCGCCGGGTACGATAAATGGGGATTGTCTGTCCTCAGCGACCAGATATGCGACGGAGAACGAACCCGCTTTGGAAGTCATCTTAGCGGAAGCGACCGGGTCGTTTATCATCCTGGAGTAGAATGCGCTTACCACGGTATTGAAAAGATCCGCACCTTCCAGGAAAAACGGGCGCTTTTCGGGATAAAATATCGCGAACGTATTGTTTACACTTATTTGAGTCGCATCGGATTCTATTTGACTGAAATCCGGGTTGAAGACGCCGCCAAGCATAAAAGATGAAGATGGCGCGTATTTCAACCCGACTCCGAACCTACCTATCACGGGACCATTGCTGTATTCGGAGTTTGGATCGCCTGTATCGTTGAGCGATCCAGTCTGGACACCCATCGCGTACGGCAGCACTTCGAGATTGTTTGACGACTCAATTCCGTTTACCCCGTCGATTGTACCGCCCTGGCACAGGATGCAAGGATTGTTTCTGTCTATCGGCGTCCAAGTGAAAAGGTACCGGCTGTCGCGCGGGTACACACGGAGGAATTCAACCATCCAATGTTGATCGGGAGTAGACGGGAACCTCATACTCTTAAATGGTACGGCAATCTCAACGGTGTAGCCAGAATCGCTGATGGCGCCCATAGAATACCAGACGGCGTCGAAGCTTGCGTCCTCATTGTTGGAGGTCCTCATCGCGTCGAATTGTACGCTCTGGGGATTTGAGAAGAACTCGTAGCCGCTTTGCATCTGTCCGTACGTATCGAGAATGACGCCGACAAAGTCATCATCCGTCATTTTGTCTCGGTCGGTTACGTGAGACCTGATCAAGTGAGCGCTCGAATCCTGACAACTGAATCCGAAATAAATATATTCTGAATTATAAAGGACGTAAACGTTGGTTCTTTCACGAGCAGGGATGTTTTCACCGGGCTGAATTTCATAGGCCACTTCAACAGGTGGTGCGAGTTTCCATGCTGGATCAGATAACTTCCCCGTGAGATCGATATTTCGTTCAATTTTTACCGCGGAAACGTGAAATTTGTCCCGGTTCATCGACTCGTAAGCGAAGGCTGACGCCGTAAAAGTGGTCACTAACAACCAGGAGAATCCGATAAAGCACGACCTGCAGAAGAGCCTCTTCCCGCCTATGCTGCCCTGCCTTCTTTTCATCTTCTCATCCCTGACTTTCATTTGCCTGACATTAAATGGTACGAATGGGATTCAGAAAAGGTTACCGGCTTCCATCTTCTTTAGAGTGGAGCCCTAACAGGTGATGCTGTTTCAGATATGCCAATTGTTGTCGGACCCGGATGGTGGCATAGTCTTCACAGTCGCATCGATCGACGGCCTACTCGTCAGGCCAACGAGATTCCCAACGAGTTCTTCCTCTGGGGAGCACGACCAGCGATGCGGCCTTCTCATATGGTGTAACTAACAGATGAGAGAGATTTTAATATTTAAGTAACAATACAAGAGCGAATGCGCATGAGAGTCCGCTCTTTGAATCAATCGAGCTGGTGACTCGAGCTCTACCTTTGTCATTCATGTATATGATCCATCGTGGAAGGTATATCGATCAGCGTGAACGATTTTTATCATTATGGTGCCCACAACCACACTTTCTCGATTCAAAGAAATCATTAGCGATTTTGATGTCAACGGCATTTGATCATTAACAATTTGTTTCACCAAAAAGAGTATTCTGGTAATCTTCAGTTAACACTCCCTCTGTATTTTCATTCAGTAGATCAGCATGATCTATCCACCGCAAGCTTTTGGTAATAGCCGAGAGGTTTAAATTTAGAAATGCGTTACAGGAGTGAGGTGAGGACCGCCTCATCGAAAATACCGTTAGCAATTCTATTTTCGTTTTCTTTTTTGGCTTTCAGTGGATCATGGGCGGGGATAATCAAAGGTCATATTAAGGAGAAGAAGACCGATACGGCAATTGTCGGTGCGGATGTCTTTATAGAAGGTACGAGTCTGGGCGAAGTCACGGATTCGAACGGGGATTATGTCATTAGTAATGTTCCTGCCGGGGTTTACAAGATCGCCATTTACGCGATTGGGTACAATAGTGCAGAGAAGGAAATAAAAATACTAAATGACACGGCCGTACTGATCGTAGATTTTTCGATAAAGGAAAAGCCGATCACGCTTAGCGAGACGGTGATCGAGGGAAGAACAAATAATGAACTTGAAACAACGGCGCGGGCTACAGAAAAGAATTCGGGAAATATTGTCAATGTTATTTCGGCACAAGCAATTGAAGAATCCACAGACAGGACAGCCGCCGATGCGCTCCAACGTGTTTCCGGAATGTCGCTGATTCGAAACAACCAAGGTGAAGGACAATATGTCGTCATGCGCGGGCTTGAGCAGCAGTACAACAATACCCTGGTTGACGGCATTAAGATACCAAGTCCTGAAGCGAAAGATCGATTCGTTCCCCTGGATATTTTCCCATCGGCCCTATTTGAACGAATCGAGGTGGAAAAAACCCTGACACCGGACGTCGCTGGAGATGCAATAGGTGGATCGACAGACCTCATTTTGCGAAAGGCTCCTGAGGATCTCGCTTTTTTTTTCAACGCGGCAAGCGGAACGACTTCGGGTGTTTTAGGCAGCAGCTTCAGCACATTTGACAGAAATACCATCAACGATCTCGATCCGGAGCGAATGCATGGGACCGTGAACGCTGATGATCCGACCAATCAACTCAAACCTCGTTATAACCCAACAAGCGCGGATTTTACTTCTTCGAATCTAAAATTTTCGAACAGAGCAGGAGTTCCCGACGAACTCTTTTCCGGCCTTATCGGAAATCGCTTCTTCGATAATCGGTTCGGAATTATGGCCGCCGGGAGTTTTCAAAATACATACGATCATGTTCCTGTACAGTTCTATTCCAATGTTACCACGAATATCAACAAGGTGGACAGTGATAACCATCTAACGCCTTATGCATCAACATATTTCAGCCACGATTACTATACGAATACCATCCGGGACGGTGCGGTCGTAAATGCAGACTTCATCGCGAGTGAAGGTCACGAGCTCTCAGCGACCTACATGTATGTCAATCAACAAGAAGCCGAGACCCGTCACGGCACCGAAACCACTATTGACGGAACCCGTGGAGCGGCAGATCTTACTTATTCACACAGATCTGCTTTACGGACTCAAGACATTTCCAGTTATTCCATTGGCGGGAAGCATTTCACCGACTCGCCTTTGTCGTTAACCTGGACTTTGAACTACACCGATGCCTTGCAGGATCGACCGGATGAGGCAGAGTACTCCGTCTTGCAGAATTACGACGCTCAGGGAAATCTCTCTCCCATCTTGGGTTTAGCAGACATAACTCATGATTGGAGAAGAAACGATGACCGACAGTATCTCGGTAGGCTGGATGGAACGATTCATGTGACTTCAGATGGAACACAAACCCTGCAAGCCGGGGCGGTGGTACAGCAACTCAAGCGCGCAAATTACGAGGACGATTACAAACTGAATCCTTACGTCTTTCAAAGCGGTCCTTACAAAGGGCACACCGAGCCATTTACAACGATTGATAGCGCGGCTGTCACTGTATTCGGATACGGCACCACCTCCGGTACAACCGTCTACGGTTACCAAAACTATAAAGCCAGCGAGGTCCTTCTCGCATCGTATATGGAATACACTATTGTCCTGGGACAACTTCAGATACTCGGCGGAGTTAGGTGGGAGGAGGCACATGACACCTATTTTACCATGGCAACTCCTGCTGTCGGTGGGGCCCAGGCGGACGTTAAAATGGTGGATCTCCTTCCGGGAATAAATTTCAGGTATGAACTTACCCCGCAGCAAATTTTTCATTTCTCGGTAACACGAAGCATGAGCCGGCCCAGTTATTTCGATTTGGTGCCGGCTGTGGATCGGTCAGACGAGACTGAGTCGACAGGAAATCCGAATCTGCGCCAAACGAGATCAACAAATCTAGACCTCCGTTATGAATACTATCCGAATCAATCCGATGTTTATTCCGCGGGTATCTATTACAAGCACATTACAGACCCAATAGACGATCAACTCATCAGTCTCAGCGGGATAAGGTCGTCGTCAAAAGTCAACGGCGATCCCGCCAAAGTATTCGGTTTCGAAGCAGTAGTCTCAAAACATTTTGGAGAATTGGGAGTATCGGCCAATTACACTTATGTCTTCTCCAGCACTACAAGCCTGAGACAAGTGACAGTGGTTGATGCTAACGGAGATCCGGTGCAAACTTACTACAACGAGACTCGACCACTTCAATCTCAGTCTCCGCAAATCGCTAATGTTATTCTCTCATATGACAGCAAGAGCTGGGGGACATCAGCGGAAATTTCCTACAATTATACCGGGAGAAGCCTTGTCAGTGTTAGCAATTTGGACGGATACGACGTTTACAAGGATGGAGTCGGCGAACTCGATTTTTCCGGTGAACAAGCACTCTTCTTTAATCTGAGATTGAGCGTGAAACTGATCAATCTTACCAATGCTCAGGAGGTAACAGAAGTTCCTTCCGGCGATTATGTAAAGCATGCCCCGATTGTCACTGAGCGCGACCTGAACAAGATGCGCGGGTCAATAGGAATCAGCTATAAATTTTAATCTAACAATTCATCAGCCACAAAATCGCTAATAAAATTAAGGAGGAAGTATGTCGAAGTTCCTAACAACCATGTTGCTTCTCTTCTCAGTAGCTGGAGTAACACTTTCGCAAACTCTGCCGGATACGCTTACAGGCAGTGTCGAGGGAAGAACTGTTGCCAACCACACTTATGTTGTAAAAGACAGTCTAACCATTAATGCCGGCGACACGCTCACGATAAGCGCCGGTGATACACTTTTGATGAAGAACGATCTTTCAACCGGCGCCGCATGCTGGATACATATTCTCGGCACTTTCATTTGTGAAGGCACAGCATCGAATCGTATCTTGATTACAACAGCAGATGTCGATTCTGCTAAGCGCCCGGGAATGTGGGGCGGCATTGTCGGAGATTCCTGTCAATATGTGAGTGTCAAATTCTCCGACATTTATTGGGCCGGGGGCAATGACGTGTCCGGTCACGCATATCGAACGTTCGACATTTACTCTGATTTCGCAAACACGACAACGACGGTCTTTACAGACAACCTGGTCGTTGGGACCGTCGACGATTGCATCGGTCTGCATGGAGGAAACGCGAGCGTTCTCCGAAACACGATAAAGTGGTGCGGCGCGCCGGACGGAGACAACATCAATGTGAAAGCCGGCACGATAGGCGAGATCGCATATAATGTCATTTGGGCATCGGGTGGAAATGGAATCAAGGTGAACGCCGACCCGACTCTTGCCCGTTTGACCAACATGTGTATCCACAACAACACCATCGTCGCGGGGGGGTGGCGCCGCGTCGACGAACTGGGTTACGCTGTTCTTGTAGATGCAAGTGCCCGCGCTCAGATCTACAACAACATCATGGGCGACATGTACGAAGAACTTGAGATCACTGTGGCGGCCGACACTTTAAGAACTGTGTATGACAACAACCTTTATTTCTATTCGGTCGACAGCTTAAAGGGTGCGTCGAGATACTTTGCGTCCGACGGAGTTGCCAGGCAAGCGCCTCATGACATCGTTGATATCCAGGCAAGCGTTCTGTTTGAAAGCTACCAGCCATTCTTCACCAACGATTGGCTTGCACTTGACGGCTCGAACGATTACAGGCTGACAGGAGGCTCGCCTGCGCTCGGGGCGGGGTTTACTCCTCCAGCTCCATCCGGCTCAAATCACTGGTCTAATCCATACTTCAGCAATGGAACCGGCCAGCTGCCCGGCGATCCAAACATCGGTGCGCTCGGAGCATATACTCTCAGTGCCGTGGAATCGTCGACCGCATCCACGCCTTCCAGCTTTGCGCTTCACCAGAACTATCCAAATCCCTTCAATCCTATGACCACTATCGTGTATGATTTGCCAACTGCAAGTCATGTACGAATTGCGGTCTATGATATACTCGGGAGGCAGATATCGGAACTCTTCAACGGATTTCGAACGGCTGGGAGCTACTCCCAGACATGGAGCGCAGATAATTTCCCGTCCGGAGTGTACTTTGTGCGGATGGAAGCAGGGCGATTCTCTGTTGTTCATAAAATGTTATTGTTAAAGTAAGTACCTTCTGAGGCGGAAGCATATTCCCCGGTGCGGGGCAAGAGCGCCCTGCACCGGGATTTCGCTTAACTACAATGGAGTTGAAATGAAAGATAGAAACCGAATTTTGTCCACCCTTGCTGCGTTCCTTTTATTTTTCACGAGCATTGTTCCGCTTTCTGCACAGGAACGCGTCAAGATTGCACTGTGGGGCGACTCAAGAGAAAATGCGGAAAATGCCTGCTCGGACATCGCACATATCCTTCTATATAAGATCACTGATTGGGATTTCCAGGTGCACTGCGGAGATTTTACGCATGACGGAACCGATGCGGCCTGGCAGCGGAGCCTCCATTATCCCGGAGTGGACAGCATTTTCGTCAAAGGGAAATTCTTCATGTGCACAAGCAACCACGAATTCAAGAGCAAAGACGGTGAGACGAACTTCGATAAATACACCGCAGGGATATTGCCGACAAACTCAGCCAATGGATCAACACATTTCTATTCCGTTCATGTTTCTAACGTCGACGTGATCTTCTGTGACGGTTATGCGACACCTAAGAATGTCATGCAGCGCTGGCTCGACAGCCTCCTTTCTACCATCCCAGGTACCGATTGGATCATCGGCGTCTGGCATAACCCGACTTACGGCGATTTATCATACAAAGAAAGTTACGAATCCACGTGCATGTCTTGGGTGGAAAGTTTGTACAAGCATGGATGCAAGTTCATATTCAATGGCCACGCGCACATCTATCTCAGGACAAAGCCTTTAAGACCGGATGGCGGCGTCGATAAGAAGAACGGAATTGTGCACGTCATAAACGGTACAGGTGGCGCGAGCTACAAGGATCCTACACCGATTAGCGAGAAGACTGCGTTTACTCCATCAGGGAAATCCTTCCCCTGCATTACTTTCATTACGATTAAAGGCAACAAAGCCGAACTTGAAACGGTGGATGCGCGACCCGGGCACAACCTGAAGGTGATAGACGAATACGCGACAGAAAGGTAATTGTCAGTCTGAATCCTTCTGGCCTATCCTGCGATAAGTTCCAGGCCGTCCTCATCTACCGGTGCCTGAAAGCCGGACCGTGGAAATTTCTTCAGGCAGATATCTGTTTGAAAAACTGAGTTAGTAGTCTGACGCCTACTCCCGAGCCGCCGCGCGGCGAATAGTCCGACGCGTCTTCAAGCATCGCGGTGCCGGCGATATCGAGATGGACCCACGGGTAATCGCCGACGAATTTCTTCAGAAACAGCGCCGCCGTGATCGCCCCGCCCCATCGGCCGCCCGTGTTCTTCACATCCGCTATGTCACTCTTGATTTGCTTTTCATACTCCTCAAAAATCGGAAGTTGCCAAACACGTTCGTAAGTTTTTTCCCCGGCGTCTTTTAACTGCAACATCACCTCATCGGCGGTGCCGAACATTCCCGTCGCATGATGACCGAGCGCCACGACGACTGCGCCGGTCAAAGTCGCCAGGTCGATGATAGCCTTCGGCTTGTATTTCTGCGCGTAGAACAGCGCGTCAGAAAGAATGATCCGTCCTTCCGCGTCGGTGTTATCCACCTCTATTGTCTTCCCCGACATAGTTGTGACCACGTCCCCCGGCTTATATGCCGATCCGCCTGGAAGGTTCTCTGTTGCAGGAGCTAGTGCGACAACATTAACAGGAAGCTTAAGTGAGGCGACTGCCTGAATCGTCCCGATCACTGCGGCTGCGCCCGACATGTCCATCTTCATTTCTCCCATCCCGGCCGCGGGCTTAAGTGATATACCGCCGCTGTCGAATGTTATTCCCTTCCCGATTATCGCGTAAATGTCCCTGCTCTTTCTGTTTCCATAATATTCCATGATGATAAAGCGAGGTGGCTTTGTGCTTCCCGAGTTGACTGCCAGCAATCCACCCATCCTTAGGGATCGAATTTTCTTTTCGTCGAGTACCGTTACTCTTACCCGGAATGCGCGTCCCATTGCAGCGGCAGCGCGCGCAAGTGTTTCAGGGTAGATCTCGCTCGCCGGCGCGTTTGAAAGATCCCGCGCAAGGAACACGGCGTCACAAATCAGCTGCACGTCTCTCGCCGCCTTCGCGCCTATTGCCGGCTTAACATTCTCCATCGCTACCAAAATCTGTTCCACTTTAGAAGATTTCTTATCCTCCGTCAGATACTTGTCGAATTTATACGCCGCAAGTTTCGCCCCCTCAAGAAGAGAATGAACGGTCTCGTAGTCGCCACACTGTTCAACTGTCGGTTCGAGCGCGGAGATGACGATCGATTTCGCTTTCAGTGCCTGGCCGGCTTTCAGCCCTGCGGCAGCTGCACGTCTCAGGCTTTCGTTCGAGAGTTGCGACCTCTCTCCCGAACCGCAGAGTATCATGGCACGCCGATTCCCGGTCGTGTGAATTGTGAGTTGCTGTCCCTTGTCGCCTTCAAATTCGCTTCTGCTGATGGCGCTCTCGAGGATGTCTTCGTGTTTTCCCAGGAGGGAAGAAATTCTTCGCTTGCCCTTTTTCCTCTTTTCAGGAACGACGTCTTCCTTAGTCAATACTAAGATCAGGACGTCTCCGTTTACTTCGTTGGAGTTCTTCTCTTTGAATTCTACCTTCATTCTTCCTCCTTTGAAAGGATAGTCAACGCGGTAAGATCTTCGAAACGTCTTTGAGGACGGTTGAAATAGTCTCTGCAAGTCCTGCGTTGTGTATTCGTGCTCCCGCCGCGTTCTTATGGCCGCCGCCGCCGTAGAATTTGGCGAGTTCGTTTACGGGAACGTCGCCCTTCGACCTGAAACTAATTTTGACGCCGTCCGGAAGTTCCATGAAAAATATTGTTACTACCACACCTGCGATCGCGCCGGCATGATTCACAAACTGGTCCGTCTCATCGGGCATCACGTGATTCCGTTTCAGGTCCTCGATGGTGACCTTGAAGTACGAAACACGCCCGTCGTAATCGAGTTTCAGCCCAGCCAGGGCATCACCCAGCAGCTTCTGTCGGCCCGCCGAGTTCTGCTCGAACAAATTGTTGTAAACGTATGTCGGGTCGACACCCAGCTCTAGGAGATGCGATGTTATCCTGTGGATCTCCGCGTCCGTCCGCGGGAACCTGAACGAACCTGTGTCTGTCATGATTCCAGCATAGATTCCTTCAGCTATGCTCTGATCGATTAAAGTGCTGTCGTAAGCCATCATCAGCTTGTAAACTATCTCCGCAGTCGCAGGCGAGTCTAGATCAATCAACTGATAATCGACAAAATCCTGGGCGTCAAGATGATGGTCAATAATGATTTTCTTCGCCTTACTCTCAAGGAAAAACTCTTCCAAACTCCTCAGCCTGTTTGAATTGTTCATGTCGAGAGCAATCAAGACATCGGCACCGAGAATTCTTTGTCCATCCCTGTCGGGATTAAATTTCAGAATCTGGTTATCATGATCGAGAAAGACATGATTTGAGGGCGTTTCGCTGTGATTGAGTATTATGGATTCCTTGCCGAGTTTCAGAAGGAATCTGTTCAGCGCGAGCTCCGACCCGAGACCATCGGCGTCCGGATTTACGTGAGTGGTAAGGACGAACTTTTTGTTTCCATCAACGAGCTTCCGGAATATTTCCTCGCGCTCAGATTGGTCCATTCAATCTCCGTAGTAAGATATGGAAAAAACGAAAGGGCGGTCTTTCGACCGCCCCTAAAGGCTAGTTTGCGGAAACGACCCAGGTGTTGCCTGACTTCAGAAGCTTGTCGAGGTCGCCGGCACCTCTCTTCTTGGTGACGTTTTCGATTTGCTCTGTCATCATTTTCTCGTAGCTCGGTCGTTCGAGTTGGTAGAACAGTCCGACAGGTGTCGGGAAGCCCACTCTCTCGCTGAACGAAGCAAGAAGCATTGCCAGATCGAACGAGGTCTCGTCGTAGACCAGCAGATCGGAGATGCTGTACTTCCCGTCCTTCAACGAGACGATTTCCGGTGTAAAGACATTGAGTCGAATGCCTTTGTCGTTTTCCTTTCCGAAGACAAGCGGCTTGCCGTGCTCCATGTACAGCACGTTGTCCGGTCTAGATTCCTTTTCGGTATAAAGAAAGAAGGCGCCGTCGTTGAACACGTTGCAGTTTTGGTAGATCTCGATAAACGCGGTGCCGTTGTGTTTTGCCGCTCTCAGAATTGTTTGCTGGAGGTGTTTCGGATCCCTGTCCATCGAACGCGCAACAAATGTTCCTTCGGCCCCGAGGGCGAGTTGAACAGGATTGAACGGGTAGTCGATGGTGCCGTATGGGGTCGACTTCGTCTTTTTGCCGAGCTCCGACGTAGGCGAGTACTGTCCCTTCGTAAGGCCGTAAATGCGGTTGTTGAAGAGCATGATCTTCAGACCGATGTTCCTTCTAAGTGCGTGGATGAAGTGGTTTCCGCCTATCGAAAGCGCGTCGCCGTCGCCGGTGGCGACCCAGACGGTGAGATCCGGGTTCGCCGTCTTGACGCCCGTAGCAATCGCGGGTGCGCGTCCATGTATGCCGTGCACCCCGTATGCATTCATGTAATACGGGAACCTGCTCGAACATCCGATGCCTGAAATGAAAACGTGTTTCTCCTTCGGCACATCGAGCTCGGGGAGAACTCTCTGGACCTGCGCAAGAATCGAATAATCTCCGCACCCCGGGCACCATCGGACATCCTGGTCCGACGCGAAATCCTTCGCCGTAAATTTCTTTACCGCTGTATCATCGTTTCCGTTCATGGTAGCCATTACTTTGCACCTCCTAACGCATTTTTCATAGCTTCTTCAAGCTCGTTCGATCTCAAGGGAAGTCCCCTTACCTTGTTGAATTGGATTACAGGCACAAGGTATTCCGACCTCAACAATTTTGCGAGTTGGCCGAGATTTATCTCCGGAACAAGAATCTTTTTGAAGTTTTTCAGAATTTCGCCGAGATTCCTCGGGAAGGGATTCAGGTATCTCAGATGAGCGTGGGATAGTTTGACACCTTTCTTGCGAAGATGTTCCACCGAAGACCTGACGGCGCCGTAAGTGCCGCCCCAGCTAATCACGAGAAGTTCTCCGCTTTGTTCGCCGTGCACTTCCTGAAGGGGAATGTCTTTAGCGATCCCCTTCACTTTTTCGGCTCTCAGCCGGACCATCTCGTCATGATTGTCCGGATCATAGCTTACATTCCCGGTGATGTTTTGTTTTTCGAGGCCGCCGACCCTGTGCTCAAGTCCGGGAACACCGGGAATTGCCCAGGGCCTCACGTTGTTTTCATTTCTCGCGTAAGGCTGAAAGCCTTCCGGATCAGTTCTGAATTTCACCGGTATCGGAGAAAGGCTGCCCGCGTCGGGGACAAGCCATGGCTCGCTTCCGTTCGCCAGGTAACCATCGGTCAGAAGATAAACCGGTGTCATGTATTTCACGGCTATCCTTGCTGCTTCGTACGCCATGTTGAAACAATCGGCTGGAGTAGAGGCCGCAATGACCGGCGCAGGTGCTTCGCCGTGTCGTCCGTAAGTGACGAACAGCAAATCGGCCTGTTCGGTTTTTGTCGGCAATCCCGTGGAAGGACCGCCGCGTTGGACGTCGATGATCACAAGCGGCAGCTCGAGCATGATGCCGAGGCTGATGGTTTCCGATTTAAGAGCTGCTCCAGGACCGCTCGTTCCGGTAACTGCAAGATTTCCCGCGTAAGAAGCGCCGAGTGCGGCACCGGCCGCAGCGATCTCATCCTCCGCCTGGAACGTCTTCACTCCGTAATTCTTGTACATCGAAAGATTGTGAAGTATGTCGCTAGCGGGAGTGATTGGATAACTTGCGTAATAAAGTGGTATGGCTGCTTTCTGAGCGGCCGCCACCACTCCGAGCGCAGTAGCTTCGTTTCCCGTAATGTTTCTGTAGAGACCGGGCTTGAGCTGCGCGGGCTTCACGTCAAATCGCGAAGCGAATGCTTCAGTGGTTTCACCGTAGTAATAGCCCGCCTTCAAAGCTTTGTCGTTCGCTTCGGCTATCTTCGGCTCCTTTGAGAATTTGTCCTTGATCCAATCTTCAGTCGGCTCCATCGGACGCGAGTACATCCAGTACATGAGTCCCAGGGCAAAGAAGTTCTTGCAGCGGACCGACTCCTTCTGGGTAAGACCGAGCCCCTGGAGCGCGTTCAGTGTCAACTTCGTAACAGGGACTTCGATCACTCTATAATTATCAAGCTCGCCATCTGTCAACGGATTGGACAAAAATCCTGCGAGGTCGAGATTCTTGTCGTCAAACGCGTCCGTGTTCGCGAGGATCAATCCGCCCTTTTTGAGATCCTTCAAATGAACCTTCAGTGCAGCAGGGTTCATCGCAACAAGCACGTCCGGCTGATCGCCTGGTGTGAGTATGTCCCAACTTGAGAAACGGAGTTGAAAGCTCGAAACTCCGAACAGTGTGCCGGCAGGAGCTCTGATCTCCGCAGGATAATCGGGGAGCGTGCTCAAGTCGTTACCGACAAGCGCCGTTGTATTCGTGAATTGAGTCCCGGTCAGCTGCATGCCGTCGCCGGAATCCCCCGCAAATCGTATCACAACATCTTCCAATGTCTCAGTCGTCTTATTCATATATTGTCCTTTGGTTGGTCGCTTTCATGATAATTCGTTAAGAAACGGGAACCACTTCGCAAAATATCCGGAAAGCACGGTCAGATTGTTTGTCATGATCAAAGCTCCGACCGCGATCAGAAGAACGCCGCCCGTTATTTCCACCCACCTAAGATACTTGCCGAACCTTTTGAAGAACGCGAGAAAGGCGTTTATGCTGAGACTTGTCACCAGGAACGGTATTCCAAGTCCGAGTGAATAAACCGAGAGAAGGAAAATACCTTTCCCGATCGTGTCCTGTTGTGCAGCAATTGTCAGAATCGCGGCGAGGACCGGTCCGATGCATGGTGTCCATCCAAACGCGAATGCAAGTCCGGCGACAAGCGAACCGGCCGGGCCGATCCGTTTGTCCGTGTGAAACTTCTTCTCATAGTTGAGAAAATTTATCTTGAACACACCGATCATGTGAAGGCCGAATATTATGATAATGACCCCCGCAATCTTGGAAAAGAGATCAAGTTTCGCGAGCAGAAATTTCCCCAGCGCGGTGGCCGATGCACCGAGCGCAATGAAAACAATTGAGAACCCGACCACGAAGAGAATCGAGTTGACTGTTACTTTCTTGAAGAGAGCCTTCCGCGAGCTGGTCACCATCTCGTCAAAGCTGTATCCGCTTATGAACGAAAGGTAACCAGGTACTATCGGCAACACGCACGGCGATATGAACGAAATTATCCCGAACACAAACGCCGTCAGGATACTAACATTTTCCAAGTTTTTCTCTTCAATAAGATAATGTTGTACTCAAGGTCAGTCAAGAAACCTTCGACTAATGAGATGCTTCTGAAACTCGTGAGGTTCGCAGCGATCGCCGCCGCGCAGACTCGAAATTACTCAGGCTGCTTCACGACGTTGACGGTGATCTCCGCTGAGACCTGCTGATGAAGCTTCACCGGAACCTTGTAAGTTCCCAATGACTTGATCGGTTCCGCCAGGTCGATACGGCGGCGGTCGACCTCCATCCCTTTAGTGGCCAGTTTGTCGGCGATCATCTGTGAAGTGACCGATCCGAATAGCTTGTCCTCTTCGCCGGCCTGGACCTCTATTGTTATTTCCACTCCGGTCAGTTTCTGCGACATAACTTCCGCGTCGTGGACTTCCTTGTTTTGTTTTGCCTGGTACGCCTTCTTCTCGTTCTCGATCATCTTCATGTACCCAGGCGCAAACGGGTAGGCGACCTTTTGTGGGATCAGGAAATTCCTCGCGTACCCGTCCTTTACATCGACGATCTTTCCGATCTCGCCGAGTCCTTCGTAATTCTTTCTGAGTATAACCTTCATTTTAACTCCTGTTGAGTTTGCCTCAAGAGAGACTTGCCATTTCGGTTTACGGACATTCTCCCTCGGTGTGTCTCTTCTTTACAATAAACTCTACGCAAAATATGACGACCGGTCCTTCAGTCGGCCTATAAATCCCTTGCAGGGAATATCTCCGCGTGTATCCGGACCCGATTGCGTTCTCTTTCCGCTGTTCAGCGGATTATGTCTGAGACAAATGGAAGAAGCGCAAGGTGGCGCGCCCTTTTTATTGCCAGGGCGAGCTGCCGCTGATGTTTTGCGCAGGTTCCCGTCACACGGCGGGGAATTATTTTCCCTTGTTCCGAAGTAAACTTGATAAGCCGCTTATCGTCTTTGTAATCGACATACACGTCGCCGTTCTCACAGAACCTGCAGACTTTTCTCTTTTTTATTTCCTTTACTGGTACCAATTCTTCTACTCGCTGGTTTTTTGACCGTTGTTTTTCAATAAATCGGATTCTTCGTGGGTTAGAAACCGGTCGAACGAATCGTCTTCGAATGTGGTCGGCTCTTCTTCCGCGACCTGATCCGGTCCGATTTCCGCCATGCGTCCGCGCTTGTTGAGGAACTGTATTCTTCTTGCCTTGATCTCCACGATAGATCGATTGTGACCGTCGTCCGTTTTCCAGTTACGGCTCTGAAGCTCACCGTCGATCAGAACTGCGCTCCCTTTCTTTAGCCTGTCGCGGCAGCTGTCTGCCAACTTGTTCCATGCGACAATACCGACGTAGCAAACGTCTTCCTGCCATTGGTTTCCACTGTCGCGGAATTTCCTGTTTGAAGCGACGGTGAAGTTGACCACCGGTGTGCCGTTGGTCGTCTGCCGGAAGATGGGATCCTTTGTGAGGTTTCCCGCTATGATGACGCTGTTCATCTCGGGCATTTTCAAGTCAGCCATACATCCTCCATCATTGAGTTAACCTTGCTCAGCATCCTGTTATTCAACGTGCTCTTTTTCCGTCATCGCTGTAGCGATATCGGCCTGTTCCGTCTTCGTCAAGCGCTGGCGCCTTCGCTTTTTCACGCCCGCCCGCGCCTTCTGCATGTTCTTGTCGACCACCACTGTAAGGTGACGGATAATCTCTTCGTCCAGCTTGAACATCTGCTCGAGCTTTGCGACGATGTCGGTCGGAGACTTGTGGAATATCTGCACGTAAAATCCCGCATTCTTCTTCCTGATTGTGTACGCGAGTCTCCTTCTTCCCCAACGATCGATGGTCACTACCTCACCGCTGTTCTTGATTATAAACTGCTGGTATCTCGTGATAACCGATTCGACCTGATTGTCTTCAAGATTGGAATTCACGATGAAAGTCGTTTCATATTCTCGCAGAATGGTATTCAGTTTACTTCACCTCCTTCGGTCAATTTGGCTGCCTGCCGGTGATTTCATTACGATCAGAAGAAAAGCAAGCAGCAGTTTCGCTGCCGCGGTATGAGTCCGCGACTTCTAATGAGTTCAATTAAACCTGTTCATTGCGGGGACGATTCCCTCGTTGATGAAAACGAAAACAGCATCCGACGCGCTGGCGATCATCTTCTCAACTTCCGGGATTTCGTTTCCCTCGAACCTCGAAAGAACGAACTCGGCCATATCTCTCCCCGGCACAACTTCTTCTGTTCCGATTCCGCACCTGAGGCGTGGGAAACCGTCATCGTTCAACTGATATATAATGGAAGATACTCCGTTATGTCCGCCGTCGCTTCCTCCTCGCCGAATGCGGAGAGTGCCGAGCGGGAGATTGAAATCGTCATACGCAACGAGCAAATCGGCGATGCCGACGCCGTATCGTTCTGCAGCTTCCACGACAGCAACGCCGCTGTTGTTCATGAACGTGGTTGGTTTGACGAAAACCAGATCTTCTCCCGCATGATGCGCTTCGAAATAGTAGTAATCGCCCTTCCCCGGACGGAACTTCGTCTTCAGTTTCGACGAGACTTCGTCTACAACCATGAAACCGAGATTGTGCCTTGTCCCCTCGAATTCGGAGCCTACATTTCCCAAACCGACTATCATTTTCCTGGCCACCGGATCAAAACCCAACGCAAGAAATCACTCGCCCTTCTTTTTCTCCCTCTCCTTCTCCTTGTCTCTGCCCTTCTCTTTCTCCTTCTCCTTGTCTCTGCCCTTTTCTTTCTCCTTCGGTGCTTCGGCTTCTTCCGCCTCGCCCTCTTCCTCGGCCTTCTTGGTCTTACCGATTACTTCCGGCTCGGTAGGCTCTTCAGTAACTGCAGCAACAGCTTCCGGAGTCTCCTCCTTGATTGTAGGCGGCGGAACCACAGTTACGATCGCCGACTCGGGGTTGTCTAGCACTTTCACTCCCTCTATTTTCAAATCCTTCACGTGGATGGAATCGGTAATGCCAAGCTCCTCGACGTTCACGCTGATCTGCTCGGGTACGCTTTCCGGATCGCACTGGATTCTTATCCTGTGCATCGAGTGCTGCACGATACCGCCGTCCTTCACTCCCTTTGGAGTCCCGACGAGCTGCACCGGAACCTGGATCGTGATCCTCTGTCCCTGCTTCACGCCGTGAAGATCAAAGTGGAGAATCTCTCCGTCAACAGGATCAAACTGGACTTCATTAATAATCGCCCGCCGCTCAGTTCCATCTTTAAATTTCACCTTTATTATGTGCGTGCTGTGCGAACTTACGAGCGAGCGAACCCTCGACTCTTCTGCCTGAACTGAAACATTCTCGGCTTCCATGTAGAATACTCCGGGAACCTTCTTTTCGTTTAGAAGCCTCTTCGCCTTCTTTCCCAGTAATGTCCTTTTCTCCACATCCAAAACAACTTCTACCATTTTGTCCTCTCCCGAAGGCGAACCTTCGGATTACTTTATTTCAAACAATGAACTTATCGATTCGTTCTGGTATGTTCTCCTGATTGCCTCGGCAAACAGCTTGGCGACAGAACGCACTTCAATTTTTTCCGACTCGCGCTTCAGCGGAACGGTATCGCTGACGATCAAGCGCTTCATGGGGCTCTTCTCAACTTTTTCAATTGCATTCGCGCTGAACACAGGATGTGTACATGCGCCGTAAACTTCATTCACTCCTGCCGCCTTTAGAGCGTGCACACCCGCCGTAAATGTTCCACCGGTATCGATAAGGTCATCGACGATCAGGACATTCTTCCCTTTAACGTCACCGATGATATTCACCACCTCCGCAACGTTCACCTTCGGCCGCCGCTTGTCGATCAACACCAGATCGGCCTCGAGGCGGGTCGCATATGCTCGCGCGAATTTGATTCCTCCTACATCGGGGGAGACAACCACGAGGTTCGGAATTTTCAACTCTTTGATATGCCGCACAAAGACCGCGGACGAATAAAGATGGTCGACCGGAATATCGAAGAATCCCTGTATCTGTGCGGCGTGAAGATCCATCGTCAGTATACGATCGGCGCCGGCTTTCGTCAGGAGATTCGCCACGAGTTTTGCGGAAATTGCTACCCGCGGCTGGTCCTTCCTATCCTGTCGGGCATATCCGAAATACGGAATCACGGCGGACACTCTGGACGCCGACGCGCGTTTCGCTGCGTCGATCATTATCAGGAGCTCCATCAGATTCTCCGCCGGAGGAAATGTGCTTTGTATTATAAACACATCCGCACCGCGGATATTGTCGGAGTATTTCACCCATATCTCGCCGTCGCTGAAATTTACAATTTCGCGCTCGCCAAGAGGCTCGCCGATCTCTTTGGCAATCTTTTCCGCAAGGGGAAGATTGCTTCTGCCTGAAAATATTTTTATGCCATCCATGCCGATATATTATTTTTGTGTCTGCAACGGGGATTCTCTGCAGTCGGAGAATTCGGATTTCCCGATCAATTCATCGGGACTCCCCGTCACTTAAACACGATGCAATCAGACTTGTGTGTTAACGAAACTCAAAACTTGTGCTGGGGCGGCAGGATTCGAACCTACGAGTCGCGGCTCCAAAGGCCGCTGCCTTACCACTTGGCTACGCCCCAATTAAACGGGCGGCCTTTCCCGACCTTTCGGGATTCGCCCCGAACCACAAACTTGTCAAGAAACCTGTTTTGCGACCATTCGGACAAATCCCGCTGCGTCGCGGCATAAAATATAGGCGTTGACCGCCAATAAATCAAAGGTAGAATCACGCCTGAAATCGCCACCAAAGCGCTAAACAGTCAAAACGCCAAGCATGCCTTAGGAGACCGCCTCTGCTTCGATTTCGATCAGCATTGCTGGGTCTATCAAGGACCTCACTTCCACCATCGACGTAGCGGGAGGATGTTCACCGAAGTATTCCTGATGAGCCTTTCCGTATTCGGCCCACCGCGAGATGTCAGTCACGAACATTCTTGTCCGTACCACCTGAGACATCTCGGCGCCAAGATCTTTCAATGCGCGCGACACTATCTCAAGGCATCTTTTCGTCTGTTCATATGCGTCGCCCGGCGCATATGTCTTTCCATCTTCTCCAACAGGAGCGGTGCCGCTTACGAAAATGTGATTGCCCGCCTTGACAGCCCGGCAATATCCAATTCGCGATTCCCACTTCGCGCCGGAGAATGTTCGTTCCAGCTTCATGATCCCGTCCTCCGCCTGACGGCAATCTTGCGCCGGCTTGCGGACGCGCCGTCCTTCCAGTTCCACCATTTCAGTTTTTCCGGTGACCGATCGCATTCTTTCGTGGAAGCGAAATACACCGCGCACCGCAAGACATAAAGGAGACAGCGGTCTTGAACTTGTCCGGCTCTCCTGTTGGACTTCTCGTACAGACTCTCCGGATCCCGGTTTTTTAAATTGTTCACGCGAGTGATTCCGATCCCGATAAGATCGCGCGCAATCGATCTACCAACGCCTGGAATTTGAGTGAGCTCTTTTAAAGACTTACCTTGTGAGTCCAATTTCTTCTCCTCCATGCCAAGGTTGATTCATGTTTCCGCAAATGGGCGCGAATGAAATGTATTCGTCCACAAATATAAAAACAATTGTGAATCTCAATCCTGTACCGAAGGGGGCTCGCTTCCTCCGGTGGATTGAATCATGCATGCAAGAGAATACGCAGGGAGCCGAAAAGAAAATAAAAAGAAAGAAGGGCAAGAATCACACCGAGCGCAAAATTCACCTTCTTCATCTTCTCGTTTGAAATGAATTTCTTCGCCCAGTGGAGAGTGTTTGCGAGGGTGCAGAGGTAAGATGCCAGCCCCAGTCCGCCTACAATCACGAAAATCAGAGAGGTGTCGCCACTAAAACTCGATACCAATCCGAGATCTTTGATGATCTTCACCCCGATGAGCCACCATATGATCATCATCGGATTCGTGGCCGCCAGAGAAAATCCTGTAATGTACGAGATCCGTTTGTTCCTCAGCGTGGCATGACCCAGCTCCGTGACATCTACGTTCATGCCCGTCTTGAAGGTGAAATACGAAAGAATCCACAAAATCAACGTTGCAGCCAAATCGAAGATCGCGATCACAATCTTGTCTTTCATGAACGGAGCTACCCCGAACAGCGCGATGAATCCGTACATGATGTCGGAACTTGCCGATCCAAGCGCGACCATGTAGGCGGACCGCAGATGATTGTTTAGAGATCGCTTTGCAATCTCGATTTGCGTTGCACCCACCGGCATCGCTGTCAGGAACCCAAGTATATATGTGACTATCAAAAACAGCACCGTATCCATCGCGTTAAACATAATCGGAGTTTATTGGTGGCAAGTGTGATTCTTCTGATCCCCGACCACTCGAGCACATCAAGCGCGCCGGGGTCATCAGTTTTCCCCGCGGGAAATTTGTCAGATGGCCCGAAACGCCTCGCTCCGGACCAAGTGGAGATCGCGGGGACATTGGAAAAGAAATTGCATCAATAGAAAGACGAGAAGCTAAGTCATCTCTGTTTGTCTCAAATATGCGGATCAAGGTTATTGCAAAAATTAAGTTTGAATTAAAAAATCTCAACTTCGAAGTCATATTGCCTGAGACATAGGATGCATAATCGTTTTCTCTCTCGAATATCAGCGGCGGGGCAGCTGCTAATTCGCTCAAAGAGGACTTTCCATATATCGATGAGTCATCGTCAGGCTCGCAGCAGCCGACTTCCGTAGAGATTGTGTGGTGAACTCGCCGAGTCCAACAGTGAGCTGCATTCGCTCGTGAAGATTTCTCGATCAGTCAGCAGAATACTTTATCCCCTTTAGAATACAAGAAGCTTGACGCTTCTTCGAAATACTTTTACCAAATGTGTAAGTGGGCTTACTGGAGCGGATTCGAGATCTTTCCGATCAATTTTCCCCTTACGTGCTTCGCAATACCTGAGACAAGAATAGAAATTATTGCGTTACAATTTAATGTTTACGCCTCTCTAAATAAAATCCGGGTTCAGGAAGCGTCGAGCATCTCCGATTCTTCCCATTCAATTTTGCGCAGAGCATCATTTAAATTTCACACAAAGCTGAGTGATGTCATCGCTCTGGGGAGCGTTACCGACAAAGGCTTCGACTTCTTCCTTCACCTTTTCCAGTATTTGCTCAGCAGAAGAAGAGCGAACGGACGTCAGAACATCCTCTAACCTTTCTTCAGAGAACTGTTCGTCCTCAGAATTCAGCGCCTCGTTTATCCCGTCGGTGAACATGTAAAGGACGTCTTCCGCATCAACGATCTGGCGGCCCGTTTCGTATTTCACGTTCTGCATTACTCCGAGCATTAATCCACCCTTGTCGAGTCTGACAACGTCCCCGTTACGCTTCATCAGAAACGGGTAGTTGTGTCCCGCATTGACATATGTGATGACTTTCTTAGTGGAATCATAGACAGCTCCAAAGAAAGTGATGAACCTGTCGAAGTCTGTGTTGGCGTAGACAATATTGTTCAGTCGAACCACTATTTCACCGATTGAAAGCCTGGCGGCAATCAGCGCTCTGAAGGCCGATTGGAGATTTGCCATAAGGAGTGCTGCTGGAAAGCCTTTTCCCGACACGTCCGCAATCGCGACGCAGATCGAATCCTCTCCGGATTTTATCACATCGAAGTAATCGCCCCCGACCTGTTTTGAAGGAATATGGAACGTGCCGATTTCGCAGCCGGCAAATGCCGGCATTTCTCTCGGAAGAAGTTTCTCCTGGATAGTGTGTGCTATATTCAGTTCTTCCTCGAGCCGCTGCTTCGCCATGGATTCCTCAAACAGGCGCGCATTGTCGATTGCCATAGCCGCAAGATTGCAGAGTGAAGAAAGGAAACTTATTTCCGAATCCGAATAAGCCGATCGATTATGCCGCTCGCCAAGGATTAACATTCCGGAGTTATTCCCCTGGAGCTGGAAAGGTATTACCACCTCGGCCCCCTTCACGATGAATTCCTTTGCGAGGGGAATGGTCTCCGCGATTTCCGAGAGCCTGGTCGGCTGCTCAACTGAACATACCGCTTTCATTTCGTCCACAGGTAATCCAGGAAGTCCTTTGTTGACTACCAAGCGGGAACCCGCGTCATTTGAAAGACAGATCGCGTAGTTTCTGGATCCGGTCTGCCCCATCACAGCGAACTCGAGAGTCCTTATAGCCCTCGATTCTTCTATGAGGAGGTTGAACTCTTTGCTCAGTTCGAAAAGTGTCTGCAGTTCCTGCACTCGTCGCTGGAGCTCGAAGTTGGAATCCTTGTATTGCTGGAACACGTTCGCATTTTCAATGGCCGCGGCGGCGATGTTGCAGAGACTCGACACAAATTCGATTTCGCTCGGCGCAAATTCTTCACTTACCAGTTTCTTTCCAATGAGCATGTAGCCGAATAACCGGTGCGAGCTCCTCAGAGCGAAAATTTTCCTCGCACCTGCGGCGGCCACTTGGCGCGAAAGTTCTTCGTTGATGTCGCTGACGTCGGAGGATCCTTCAAGGTCGAGCGAGAGGAGCCCGGCCGCCATCTCATCGGTGACTGGTATTCCTTTGCAGATCTTCAGGTAACCCTCTTCGCTCTTTCCAAGATTGGGAGAAAGCCGAATGACCGCAGCAGTCTTGGAGACGGCCAGCTTGCCCATGGATGCGAGAAGGATATGATTAAGGATGAATTTATAATCCAACGAAGAGTTGAGAATCTTCGCGGTCTCAATAATGGATGTTAACTCGACGATCTGGTCGTCGCCAGCGCTATGCCTTCGGCCCATTTTTGAGGTAGCGGACAAGCCTGACTTCATTTACACTCCCCTTCTCCTGGTACTCGACTGTGTCCATCAGTTTCCGCATTAGGAATATGCCCAGCCCGCCCGCTTTATGCCTTTTGACTTTCTCCTTGATATTCGGAACCGGAACTTCTTCGGGTTTGAAACTTGCTCCCCAGTCGCGCACCACTATTTCAAATTCGATCCCGCTGGCCAGAATCCTGACCTCGAACTGTGCTTCCGGATTTCCCTTGTACGCGTGCTTGATAACATTCGTGCAAGCCTCGTCGACAGCCAGCGTAATCTCAGAAATTTCCTTGTCGCCGAATCCGAAATTGAAAGCGTGCCCGTTCACAAACGCTCTGACGCCGGACAGCGCGTTCGTCGTACTCTTGAAGACTTTCGAATCGTCTATTTTGTCGGCTCTTTTCAAATCAGGTTCTCTTGAAGGTGATACACGAGTCAGTGGTCGCCGAACTTCTTTAATGCTTCGGTCTGGTCCCTGTAAATCTCATAAAGGAAAGGAAACCCGAGAAGATCGAACACATTGAAGACCTTTTGCTGCATGTTGGTCAGCTTGATGTCTCCGTGGTTGTTTCGCACTTCATCGATGTAAGCCATGAATACCCCGAGGCCCGCACTTGAGATGTAGCTGAGCTCGTTGAAATTCACCACGATGTTGTATTTGCCCTTACCTATGAGTTCTGTAAAAGTCTTTTCGAGTTCCGGAGCCGTATGCGCGTCGAGGAAGCCGTGAAGCTCCATAACGACAGCATTGCCCGAATCACGAGTCAGCACTTTAAACTCATTCATACCTTCCTCCGGCTTTCATAAAAAATTTTCAGCACTTCATTCCTCACTTCCATTTCAAAACGAGAACGGTTGTATCGTCAACGGCATCCGTTCCCTGCGAATGTTCCGCAAGAGCCCGGATGATGCCTCCTTTAATCTCCGTGGGAGTGCCGCAGCTCAACCTGGTCAAGAGCTCGCAGAATCGCTGCTCGCCGAATTCTTCACCGCTCGGATCTCGCTGGTCGGTCGCGCCATCCGTATAAAGGACAAGAGTGTCTCCGGATCTCAACGAGATCTTCGCTTCCTCAAGGTGCTTTCCGAAGTCCACTGACTGCTCGAGCCCCAGTCCGACGCCGGACGGTTTGATAAGTCTGCTGCTTCCGTCTCTGATCAGGATTGCAGGTGTATGTCCGGCACGAAGCAAATTAATCTCGCCGCTCTTCGTGTCGAGCATCGCGTAAATTAACGTAATAAAGAAATTCTTCTGGAGAGTATTCACAACCGCTTCGTTGGCAGCCATCATGAATTCAGACGGTGATTTCGCCGTCGCGGAGAGAGATTGGAACACACCCTTCATGAATGCCATATAAAATGCGGCTGAGGTTCCCTTTCCTGATACGTCTCCTACGACAAACGCATATTTTCTGTCGTCAAGCACCGAATAATCGATGTAGTCCCCACCTACTTCAAAAGCGGGAAAGGCCAGAAAATCGGTGTCAAATTTTTCGGACGAAGGAAACGACAGAGGCAGAAGTTTCATCTGCATTTCATGAGCGATGCGGAGCTCATGCTGGAGCCTTTCATTTTCTATCGACTTGGTAAATAGGAGAGAGTTCTGAATAGCTACCGCAGCTGTATCCGCAAAGGCGCTGACAGTGGATATCTCATCCTGGTCAAAAGCAAGTGGCATGTCGTGAGCCGCGTAAAGTATGCCTATGAACTCATCATGAGCGGTAAGCGACACAGCAATAAGAGACTTCGCAGGGAAATTGATCAGGTCGTATTTGTGGAATTCGGCCGAGTCCTGGACAACCACCTTCTTCTTTTCCTGCACCTGCTCCCTGATTTTTCCGAAATTAAATGCGGACAGCTCATACTGACTCGTACGATGAGTCGCACTTACGACGAAATTTCCCTCTGAATCGGAATGACCTCCGTTTCGGAGCTCGATCCACACTTTATTTGCCTGTGTAACGGTGCCCACGACAGCTGCAGTGTTGTTCAGCACTTCCGTCGTGTCCATCACGTTCGTTATGACCTTGCTGAGATTTTGGTAAGAGTCGAGTTCACGCTTCTTTTTCTCAAAGACTCCGCTTGTAGGAATGTGAAAAACTGTGACTATGAAAGCGAGAGAGAAATAGATCGTAAGGAACAGGAAGATAACTTTGGCGAATTCTTCGAGCGGCACACTGTAAAACCGCATTACTCCCCCTGCAAGATCGGCAGGACCCACGGAAGCGTAGGAATACCCGAATAGAAGCATCAGGAAGAATGTCAGACCGAGCGACTTGTACTTTTCTTTCCTCGACAGAAAAACGATCCAATTCACGCTGACTATGTGAAGGACCGCCAGCGTGACCGCGAGGACGAATGCGGCAGTCGACAGCACCCTGACAAATGCCGACGAGCCGAAAATATTGATTACTCCCACCGCGATCGCGAGCCCCATAAAGATTTCGAATCTTCTCCTGACCTTCTTTTCCGGTTTGACGTAGATCAGAGTTCTCACGAAGTAGAGAAGCTGATAAATAAGTGCGGCCAGTCCGAGCGCAAACACAGTGGTCGCGAGGAGCTGGATGAAATTCTGCGGCGCGAATACTCCGGCCTCGGTCCCCCTCTCCTCCAGGAATATCCCCCACGCCGAGATTACCGCGGCCGTGATGAATCCGTATCCGACGAGCCTCGTCAAAATCTCCAGCGGACCGAGCTGCTTCCGGCTCTTGATTGAACTTAAAGCGGCATACACGAATACAAAGATGACAACCGAAAATAAATTCCTGAGGGTGTTGAGTACGGGCGCATCGAGATTGATCGTGACCCTGATCCAATCGTAGACCAGGAGCACAAGCGCAAGTGTGCCCGCCGCTACTAAGTAGAGGCTATTCTTTAAATTGATTCGCATGTGATGTAATCTAATTCTACTGTTCGCATTCTGCAATGATTTGTTACAAAATTGGGGAATTCGCGCGGAATCATCGCGCTGCCAAGTGTGTCGATGGAACGAGAACCTCGGGACCAAGTCGTTCGTTCCTCAGTCAAACGAACACCATTGTTCATTTCATTTCACGATCATCAGAATTACTTGCGAAGAATATTCAGGATGATTCAAATTATTGCAGTGCGAAAGCTGAGACCGTTCCTTCAAGGAGCTGTCACAAGTCGGCAGGTTTTCCTTCCCGGCTCATTTACCAAGCAACTTTTCACCGGCGGGGATGGATACATCGATTCTATTCTCTTCCGGGACGATCGGACAACTGTAACCGTGGTTATAGGAACAGTAGGGATTGTAGCAGTAGTTGAAATCCAAAACGTATTCCTGAGAAGAGTTCTCCTCCAGATCCAGATATCGTCCACCGGCATATGAATCCACTCCGCAAGTCAGGTCCTTAAACGGCAGGAACAGTTCGTTAGATGCGTCCTCAGACATTTTGTAAATCGTCAGACGGACCGGCTTGCCGTCGACTGCAAACTCAAACGTTCCGAATCGAACTGCCGATCGGGTCTCCCCACCTGTCGCCTGTATCGAGGTATTGCCCGGTTTAACGTTCTGAATGAGCCGGACTTTGAAAATGAGGTTGAAATCTGGAGGGAAATAAGAAAGGTGTTCGAACGACTTCCGCTCGTCGGAAGTAAGCGGAGAAGCCGGGTCTCTTTTGAAGAAATTGTCCTTGCGTATACGGTCGGAGGCGAGTATTGCCGCGTAACGTGATTGTTCAGAGGAAGTGAACCTAACCTGCTCGTATTTTCCAGAGCATCCGCTCAGGGTGAGGGCAGATAAGAAAACTACGAGATTACTTTTCGCTCTTGTTGTTTTCAAGGACAAGTTCAAGCGAAATCCGGTGTGTATCTCCGAGGGCGTCCGTTGCGGAGAACCTCGCGAATGAGTAATCGATCAGGAGTTTCGGCAGATGTATGCCGGCGCCGACCGCGAACTGCTTTACCTCGTTGAATCCCGCGCGAACGGCTATGACATTCTTGTATGAGACTTCCGCTCCCGCCCGCACATCCGCGCTGATGAATCCTAAATGAGCATCGGTCGAAGACCGCATGTTATCGAAATTGAATAATAGATCCAGAGCAGGAGAAGCTGCGAAGGATCCAACGTTGAATAAATATGAGGCGCCTGTCGCGAGTGTCGGCGTCATGACCTCTGTCGTGCCCGTTGTCCAGGCGACCACGGTAGTCGTGGCGTTCTGAAGGTTCGCGCCGAGTGATAAATTCTTGATAGGCGAATATAGCGCCCCGACGTCGAACCCGATCCCGGTGCCGTAAGTCGAGCCTATGCTTCGACGAATGAACTTGACGTTAGCGCCGTACGAGAAATTGTCCCCCGCCCGCCTTGCATAGCTCCCGATCAGGGCAACATCCGTTACGCCGAAGAATGTGACTTTTGTGGGATCAACTCTGCCCAAGTCTCCCACAAAATTATTGGTCGGAGGAATCGGATTCCCGTTAGCGTCGACGCCGGCAAGCTGAGTGTTCGGGATGCTGCTCACACTCGACACGATAATACTTACTCCCACCGTCTCGTCGCTCGTCAGCGGGATGGCCCCGGCCGCGTAATTGTAACTGACGAGGTCGCCGTAGCGCTGATCATGCATCAATGCGATCTCGGGAAATTCCATCCTTGAAAGTCCCGCGGGATTCCAGTAGCCCGCAGTGACATCGTTCGCGACAGACGTGTAAGCGCTACCCATCGCCAACGCTCGCCCGCCAACACCGATCGACAGAAAATCAGATCCATACTTTGCGAGCGCGAGTCCCTGCGCGTTTGCCTGCGATGCCGCCGGAAGAAATACTGCAAGGGCCGCTCCGCATACCAGCATCCTACACTTATTCGAGAGGCTCAGCACCGAATTCCTCCTTGAGAAATCGCGCCATCGGGTCGTCGCTCGCCTTGGACACCGGTTGCTCGGATTCTGCGATAGTGAAATCAATAGCGACCCGAACTCCGAGGTTGCGGAGGATCGCTTCCTGTATATATGTTTTGTACGGTCTAGCCATGCCAATTATGATCTCGTTAGGCGCGCCGAGAATCAACCAACCGTTCCTCATCCCGAGAGGCTTGAAATTGATCAAGTTGGACCAGACTGCGATTCTTTCTTTCTGCACGTACTGAAGGAATTCATCCCACCTGACTGTGATTTCCTGGTACGATCCGTCTTTGCTGCCGTACGCAGGTCTCTCTTCGGCTATCTTGTCGGGCGGACGCGATGGATTCCGATCCGGATTAGTCGCCGGCTGAATCTTTCTATCAAGAGATGCCTGTCTTGATTCCTTGATAGTATCCGACAATTGAACTCCTTGCGGAGCCCGGGTGACGGGTTGAGGACCGCTATTCAAGTTTTTTTTTATTTCCGAAATCTGTTGCATAAGATCGCGCAGCTGTACCGACCGCTCCAGATTGACCAGCTGGAGCAGAGTCATTTCAAGTTTTATTCTCGGCTGGGAGACGTATTTGATCTGCTGCATCGCTTCAGTCGTTATTTTCAGGAGACGCATCAGATCCAGCTTTTCAAATTTCTTCACCGACTCCAGGTATCGCTTCCTATGATCCTCCGAGGCCTCGATAAGATCTGATTTGCCGGTAGTTGAAGCTATAAGAAGATTGCGCAGATGTTCAGCGAGTCCTTCCAGGAAATCGAGCGAATCGTAACCACGTGATACGATTTGAGCAGCCATCTCGATGGCACCTTTGGAGTCGGAGGCAGCGATGAGTTCGGTGGTCCTGAAAAACAATTCGCTGTCCACGAGACTGAGTGCATTGACGACCACGTCGTGTCTGATGTCGTTGCCGCAAAACGCCGCGACCTGGTCGAAGATGCTCAAGGCATCGCGCATCGAACCGTCGCCTTTCTTGGCAATAGTGACGAACGATTCTTCGTCGACCGCAATCTTCTCCTGGCTCGCCACGAACTTAAGACGTTCGATTATTTTCTCAATCTCGATGCGTTTGAAGTCGAATCTCTGGCATCTGGTGAGAATCGTGGGAATAACCTTGTGCGGTTCGGTGGTCGCGAGTATGAAGAGTGCATAGGAAGGCGGTTCCTCCAGCGTCTTGAGAAGCGCGTTAAACGCTTCCTTTGTCAGCATATGCACTTCATCAATGATGTACACTTTGTATTTAAGTCTCGATGGCGAATACCTGACTGATTCGCGGAGGTCGCGTATTTCGTCGATCCCGCGGTTCGAGGCACCGTCGATCTCTATGACGTCCAGACTTCTTCCCTCGGTAATCTCTTTGCAAATGTCGCACTCGTTACAAGGTTCGCCATCTTTGACATTCGGGCAGTTGATCGCTTTTGCGAGTATTCTTGCAGTTGTCGTCTTCCCAACTCCGCTCGGTCCGCTGAAAAGATATGCGTGAGCGATCCTGTTGCGGAGAATAGCGTTCTTAATCGTGACCGTGACGTGCTCTTGAGCTGTCACTTCTTCGAAGCGCATCGGGCGCCATTTCCGCGCGGTTACGAGATACGTCATCTTTTCGACCTGACGCGCTTCTTTCGCTTAGAACCACCGGCAAAGACGTGAACGATTGCCTCTTCTATTCTCTCGATGGGTACTATCTCGATCCCCTCCTTCAGCTTTGCGGGAATCTCCGTCATCTCTTTCATATTCGACTTGGGAATCAGGACTTTTTTTATTCCGTATCTCTTTGCCGCGAGCATCTTTTCATTCAGTCCGCCGATCTGCAGCACTTCTCCGTTCAGATTGATTTCTCCCGTCATAGCGACATCGGTTCGGACGGGCTTTTTCCCTGCCGCGGAAATGAGTGCGACCGCCATTGTCAAACCGGCTGAAGGACCATCTTTGGGAGTTGCGCCTTCAGGGACGTGAATGTGAATTTCTTTTCCCTTATAAAAATTCTTCGCGATTCCGAATCGAGACGCGTTTGCCCTCACGTAAGTCAGTGCTGCGCGTGCAGATTCCTGCATGACATTTCCGAGCCTGCCGGTCAGCTGCAACCTGTCTGGTCCATCCATCAATATCACTTCGATGTTAAGAATATCGCCACCTCCGCTGGTCCACGCAAGTCCCAGAGCTACACCAACTCTGTTCGCGTGATCGATCTGTTTTGACTGGAACTTCGGCACGCCGAGGAAAGCTTCCACTTTCTTTTCGTCTACCATTACTGGCGCGATCTTCTTTACGTCTTTCTTCTTCTGGGCGACAACTTCTTTCGCGATTTTCCTGCAAATGCCAGCTATTTCACGCTCGAGGTTTCTTACTCCGGCTTCCCATGTGTACTCACGAATGATTTTTATAAGCGAGTCCTCGTCAAACTTCGCCAGCCTGCTGTCTATCCCGTGAGCGGCAAGCTGCTTCGGGATGATATGAGCCCTGGCAATCTCCAGCTTGTCGTAATCGAGATATCCCGGCAACTCGATGATCTCCATCCTGTCCTGAAGCGGCTCTGGAATATTGTCGCGCACGTTCGCCGTAGTAATGAAGAAAACTTTCGACAGATCGTAGTCGACTTCCAGGTAATGGTCCTGAAACGAATGGTTCTGTTCAGGATCGAGAACTTCCAGGAGAGCTGCGGCGGGATCACCGTGAAAATCTATCGCAAGCTTATCCACTTCGTCGAGGAGCATAAGTGGGTTCACGACTCCCGCTTTCTTCATCGCCTGGAGGATGCGACCCGGAAGCGAGCCGACGTATGTTCGACGGTGGCCTCTTATTTCGGCTTCGTCCCTTATGCCGCCCAGGGATAGCCTCACAAAATTTCTCCCGACCGCCCGTGCGATCGACTTGGCAAGCGAAGTCTTGCCGACTCCAGGCGGCCCGACAAAGCAAAGTATCTGGGAACGCATTTCCTTGACGAGATTCAAGACGGCAATTTGCTCCACGATACGCTCCTTAGGCTTATCGAGGCCGTAATGATCCTCGTCGAGAATTTTTCTGACGTGTCCGATGTCCAGATTATCGCGCGTCTTCTTGTGCCATGGCACATCCAGGAGCCAATCGAGGTAATTGCGGATCACCGTTGCCTCCGGCGAAAAAGCCTGAGTTCGCTTGAGCTTATCGAGCTCATCGACAGCCTTCGCTTTTGCCGCCTCGGGCATATGCGCCTTCTCAATCCGCTCTTTCAGTGCCCCCATTTCTCCCGACGGACTTTCGTCACCTAACTCGTCCTGCATTATTCTGACCTGCTCCTGCAGGTAGTATTTCCGCTGGTTCTTCTGAATGCTGTCCTGTACCTTATTGTCTATTTCCTGCTCGATTTTCAGGATGTTTATCTCTTCAGACAATATTTTTATAAGTTTTTCATATTGCTCGCCGAGACTCTTAAGGCTGAAAAGATCAGTCTTCTCCTGGATCGACAGCTCCATATTTGCGAGGATGTAATAGAACCTGCGGTCGGCTTCCCTCATGTTCTCAAACGACATGAGCGTCTCGGGCGGGATGTCGCGGCTGTTCCTGACATAATCCCGGAAGAGCTGTGCGGCGTGCTTGACGTAAGCGTCCAGCTCTACGTCTTTCCTTGAGGGCTGTATGTTAATCGTGAATTCAGCGTAAAGGATTTTCTTTTCGTCGTAAAATTTCTTCACGAACGCTTGCGCGACGCCGTCGACAAGTACTTTCAACAGACCGTTGGGGAGTTTCAGGATCTGTAGAATTCGCGCGACCGTTCCTACCTTATACAGTTCTTCTCTAGTCGGGTCCTCAAGTGTCCCGTCCTTCTGAGCGACAAGTAGAATAAATTTCTCGCCCTTTGCCGCATGTTCTACTGCTTCAACTGATTGTTCTCTTCCGACAAGTATCGGGAAAAGCATATACGGGAGGACAATTGAGTCTCTTAGCGGCAGGACAGGAAGATGCGTCGGAATGTCTTCCAGCTTTTCTATATCGCTTACGTGATCTAATTCTTCGAAACTATTCAAGAATTCTCCGTTGCATAGAAAACCGATTGGGATTGCTCGAAGAATATAGTAGAGTTCGCAGGGCGAAACAAGGTTGAGCAGATATGGCGAATGAGGGGCTGCAGACGCGGGAGTTTGCTTTGTACTTTCGAGTCGGCCTGACTAACTTTTAAACACATTGGCAAATCTTGCATGCGACCGCTTCGCAACATCGAGGTGGCTGAATAATACCCGACACAAATCGGGATTTAACGCACGAGCTCAAAAAGGAGTATCAAATGAAAATTCGCGTTGAAGATGCTCTCCAATACCATTCTGTTGGGAGGAGAGGAAAGATCGAAGTAATCCCCACTAAACCGTGCGTAACGCAGAGAGACCTTTCGCTGGCCTATACGCCGGGCGTTGGAGAAGTTTGCAGAGTCATCGATAAGGATCCTGAGTTGGTTTATGAATACACATCCAAGGGGAATCTGGTCGCGGTGTTATCAAACGGGACCGCGGTCCTGGGCCTCGGGAACATCGGCCCGCTGGCGGGCAAGCCCGTAATGGAGGGAAAGGGGGTTCTGTTCAAGAGATTTGCCGATATAGATGTGTTCGACATAGAGATCAACGCGAAGACGCCTGAAGAAATAGTGATGGTTGCGAAGGCACTCGAGCCTACTTTCGGCGGAATCAATCTCGAAGACATCAAAGCTCCGGATTGTTTCTACGTCGAGGAGAAACTCAAAGAGACAATGAACATTCCGGTCTTTCACGATGACCAGCATGGAACCGCGATCATCAGTTCCGCGGCACTCCTGAACGCCGTTGAGATTGCAAAGAAAAACATATCGAAAGTAAAAATTGTCATAAACGGTGCGGGGGCAGCGGCGATCGCATGCACGAAGCTGTACATCAAACTCGGGGCAAAATTGGAAAATGTCATCATGTGCGATTCGAAAGGTGTCATTTATAAGGGGAGGCCTTTCGGTATGAACCCGTACAAGGAGCAATTTGCGCGACAGACAGATCTCAGAACTCTTTCGCAGGCGATGGCGGGAGCCGATGTCTTCGTGGGACTCTCCGTGGCAAATGTCGTAACGAAGGACATGGTCCGATCGATGGCGCCGAACCCGATAATCTTCGCGATGGCGAACCCGGACCCGGAAATTACATACGAAGATGCCGTGTCGGCACGCCAGGACCTCATCATGGCCACCGGGCGAAGCGATTTCCCGAACCAGGTAAACAACGTCCTCGGGTTTCCATTTATTTTCAGGGGAGCTCTCGATGTCAGGGCTCGCACTATAAATGATGAAATGAAGATCGCTGCCGTCAAAGCACTGGCAAGTCTGACGAAAGAACCCGTCCTTGATTCTGTCAAGAGAGCTTATGGCGGGATCGATCTCGAATTTGGGAGAGAATACATAATACCAAAACCTTTCGATTCAAGAGTGATCACATGGGTTGCACCGGCAGTAGCAAGGGCAGCAGTCGAGACCGGAGTCGCAAGATTACCAATCGACGACTGGGACAAGTATGTCTACCAGCTCGAAGAAAGAATGGGCATCACACGCGGTGTGGTCAGAACAGTCCTCACGAAATCCCATGGGAGCGGAATGCGAATCGTGTTCCCCGAAGGACAGGAGGCAAAGATACTATATGCTGCCCAGACAATCGTAGACGATGAGATTGCCAGTCCTGTGCTTCTCGGAAAGAAGTCGCAAATCGAAATAAAGGCACACGAGCTGAAAGTGGATCTGGAAGGTATTGAAATTATCGATCCTTCTCAGTTTCAGAAACGGGAAGAGTATGTCGAGCAATTGTACCAGTTACGTCGCAGGAAAGGGATAACACGGGAGGATGCTGGAGGATTGGTCGACCGTCCCAACTACCTCGGCGCGATGATGGTACACCTGGGCGACGCGGACGGGCTGGTTTCCGGACTTACCCAGGCGTACCCGACCACGATTCGGCCCGCGCTTCAGGTAATCGGAATGGAGGAAGGGAGAAACCGGGTGGCTGGATTGTACATTGTCATGACGAAACGCGACACGTATTTCTTCGCGGACACTACTGTTAACGTCGATCCGACGGCCGAAGAGCTTGCAGAGATAGCAACAATGACGGGAGAAGTAGTAAAGAGATTCAATATCGTCCCGAGAATCGCCATGCTTTCCTTCAGCAATTTCGGATCGACGAGGGTGTCGCAGTCAATCAAGGTTCAAAAAGCGGTCGAGATCGCGCGCAAACTCGCTCCTGAACTTGTCATCGATGGAGAGATTCAGCCCGACGTCGCTCTTTCGCCTGATGTTCTCGAAAGTGTCTACCCGTTCTCAAGCTTGCGGGGCGGAGTCAACACGCTTATTTTCCCTGATCTCAACGCGGGAAATATCGCATACAAACTGGTCGGCAAAATCGGAGGAGCGTCACTCCTCGGGCCCATCCTGATGGGAATGAAGAAACCCGTTCACGTCTTGCAGCAGGGTTGCGATGTCGACGCGATAGTCAATATAGCAGCCGTATGCGCGGTCGAGGCAGCTGACAAACAAAAAGCGAGAGGGACCAAATGAAATGCCACGTAAATATATTTCTGATCGCGGTAGTTGCAGCCTTCGGCTTCTCGGGTACGCCGAATGTTGACTACGACAGGGCGGGACTCATCGCTATCCGCCTAATCAATCCTGAAACAATTAAATCGTCTCTCGTTTTTCTTGCGTCAGATTCTCTCCAGGGTCGCGAAACAACCGAGCCGGGTCAGAGGATGGCGGCCTCTTTCATTTCCTCGAAATTCAAGTCGCTCGGACTGAAACCTCTCGGCGATGACGGTACCTATCTCCAGCATTTCGATGTGAATGTCCATTATATTAGCGACTCATCTTGCCTCTCTGTCAACGGAATGAACTTCTGGTACAACAAAGACATGACGATAATGCCTTTTGGCGCGGCGGATACGGTCGTGAACAGAAGTATCGTTTTTGCGGGATTCGGTTTCGAAAGCGATTCTTACTCTGACTACGGAAACATCGATGCCTCGAATAAGATTGTTATGATATTGAGCGGCAACCCGCGATTTGCGGATTCAACAGACATTTTTGTGAAATCGGAATTGTATAAAAGAACTAATGCCATGAAGCATGGTGCCGCCGCCGTAATCATCGCCGTTCAAGGCGGAGAGAAGTCGTTCACGGAGCTGAGACGAAAGTCGAATTCATTCTTCGGCGCCAAGACAATGAGTCTTGCAACCCGCGAAGCCGCTGCCGCAAAAGGAATGCAGGTGGTGATGATTGATGAGTCCGCTGCGAACTCTCTTCTCGCAGACCTTCATCAGACAGTAACCCAAATATCAAGGAGGATTGATTCAACAGGGTCGCCTTCGGCGTTTGACCTCACGAATGGGAGAATAAGCGTAATTATCAAATCTGAAATGAGAGTCACTGAAAATGTCGTAGGCGCGATCGAGGGGTCTGATCCCGCGCTTCGCGATCAGTACGTGGTATATTCGGCGCATTATGACCACCTGGGTAAGACTGCCGATGGCTTGATCTTCCATGGAGCGGATGACAACGCATCTGGGACAAGTACGGTACTCGGAATTGCCGAGGCGTATGCCAAATCTGCCGTCAAACCGAGACGGAGTATAATCTTCCTAACTGTGACTGGCGAAGAGAAAGGACTCCTCGGGTCCAGCTACTTCGTGGCTCACCCGGTCGTGCCGTTGAAGTCGATTGCGGCCGATCTCAACACAGACATGGACGGTCGAATTGATTCCGTCCACTTCAACACGGACAGCAACTACGTGTACGTAATCGGGAGCCGGAAAATCAGCTACCATCTCGACTCGCTCATGATCGCGGCCGACAGTGCCTCGGAGAAAATGACACTGGAGTACACTTACGACTCCGATAATGACCCGAACCAGTTTTATTACAGAAGCGATCAGTACAATTTTGCGAAGAACAAGATCCCGATCATTTTCTTTTTCAGCGGCGATCACCCCGATTATCATAAGCCGACCGATACGAGTGACAAGATTGACTACCCTGTTCTCGCGAGACGGGCTTCACTGATTTTTCTCACGGGCTGGAAAGTCGCAAACTTCGAGAGCGGTCTCAGGCCAAACTGACGGCAGGGTCTGGCGCCCCGCAGCTCTTTTCAAGCCTTCTTATCTGAAGGTGGATTTCGCAGCCTGTCATTTGTGATTCCATTCATTATCCTCTTGACATTCAATACCCCAAAATATATATTAAGACATAAAAGTCCGATATTATGAATGAGAACAGACAGAATTTAGTTGGACGAAGTTCGATGACGACGGCCGCTCCGATTTTTTTGGTTCTATTTCGGAGGTTTTTGTCCTAAATCTATGCCGCCGTCCGTCCTGCGGCCTTCCACCGGACAACACAAACGAAAGGAAGATCGTATCATGAGAAAAATAGAGAGACCTGCCTCTTTTTTTCTTTCGACCATGCCGATTGTACTTGTATCGATGCTGATTCTAGCGAATTCCGGCTGTAACACGGGCTACACAACTGAAGTTGATGGAACGGAGGAAGCTGTCATTACTTCCGCCCCGAACGTCCCGCCGCCAATTACGCGGGACCATCCCTCGAAAGTGATCGTCCATTTATTCACGAAGGAGCTGATCGGAAGGCTGGCCGATGGTGTGCAATATCAATTCTGGACATTCAACGGCACTGTTCCTGGTCCCATGATACGTGTGAGAGAAGGTGATCTGGTGGAAGTCCACCTGAGCAACGATCCCTCGAACATGATGGCACACAACATCGATTTGCACGCCGTCATCGGTCCCGGCGGCGGAGCAGCTGCTTCCATCACGCCTCCCGGGCATACTTCGGTTTTTAGTTTCACAGCCCTTCATCCCGGACTGTTTGTTTATCACTGCGCTACGCCTCCGGTCCCGATGCACATAGCCAACGGGATGTACGGCTTGATCCTCGTGCAGCCAAAGAACGCCATGCCCGCTGTCGACAAGGAATATTACATAATGCAGAGCGAGTTCTATACTTCGGGGGCATTCGGAGACCCGGGCCTTCAGCAATTCGATCTGCAGAAGGCGCTCGACGAGCGACCAACCTATGTCGTGTTTAACGGATCAGTTGGATCGCTCGTGGGAAAGAACGCGCTGACTGCTGAAACGGGCCAGACGGTCCGGTTGTACGTCGGCAATATCGGACCAAACTTGAGTTCCTCCTTTCATGTGATCGGAGAAGTTTTCGACAGAGTGTACGGCGAGGGGGGATCAGAAGTGAATCAACAGAATGTCCAGACGACATTGATCCCTGCAGGAGGCGCTGCGATAGTTGAATTCAAGACAGAAGTGCCCGGCACGTACAGCATCGTGGACCACTCCATCTTTCGGGCATTCAACAAAGGTGCGGCGGGCCAGTTGGTAGTCAGTGGGTCAGACAATCCCATGACATACTCAGGCAAGGAGGAAGACGAGATTTATCTTGGGCAGGAGTCGTCCGGAACCTCGGAATCCGCTTCTCCCCAAGACGACCAGGCTGAGACAATTCAAGGCGACAAGGTACAGCCGGTTGAATCCGCATCCGATGAAGGCGGCCAGCAGATTTTCGGTAGAACCTGCATCGCATGTCATCAGGCAAACGGTCAGGGAATTCCTGGCGTCTTCCCACCGCTCGCGGGGTCGGACTTCCTGAGGAGCAACAAGGACAAGACCATCGATTTTGTCCTCCACGGCCACACCGGGACCATCGTAGTCAACGGCAGAACCTTCAACAACACGATGCCCCCGCAGCCATTGAACGATAAACAGATCGCGGCAGTCCTGACATACGTGAGGAGTAGTTTCGGCAATAAGATGGGTCCGGTGTCGACCACGGAAGTTGATCAGATGCGCGGGAAGAAGCTGATAACGTTCAACGAAGGGAAATAACGATGCTCCGTCCAAAAACGATTGCAACCGTTTTGACGATTCTTCTCGCGGCTGCTCCGGCCTCTGACGCAGGCGAGCACCCGGCTCACCCTTCAGGCAAGCAGATGATTACCGTGAAAAGCGGAAGTTATGTCCCGTTCTCAAAACTCGACAACGGTAAAACCAAAGTCTTCGTCCCGACCTATTTGATGGATGCACAGCCGATCACGAATGGCGAATTCCTCAACTTTGTAAAGTCGAATCCGCGATGGAGGAAGTCACAGATCAGATCGGTATTTGCAGACAAAAGCTACCTTAGGGATTGGACCGACGATCTCCATCCCTGCAGTCACAAAGATCTCTCCGCGCCAGTGACATACGTGTCATGGTTTGCCGCAAGAGCTTACGCTGAATGGGCGCACAAAAGACTGCCGACAGTAGATCAATGGGAATTCGCCATGAAGCAGCGAATGTTCAATTCAATTAATTGTAACCTTTGGGAGTGGGTTGAAGATTTCAACAGCCTTCTTCCGGATGAGGAGTCACAGGATTCGGGTGACGGCTCATCTATCCTCACCTGCGGCGGCGGCTCAGTGAATGTGACCGATCCATCCGATTATGCGGCGTTCCTGAGATTTGCATTCAGAAGTGCGCTTAAGGCAACCTATTGTCTTCCAAATCTCGGATTCCGATGTGTCAGAAACGTAAATGAAATAGTTAAGGTGACAAAATGAAAAGACTTCTCCTTTTCAAGATTCTTGCGGCCGTCGTGCTGACCACGGCCGGCGCAACTTATCTCACTAACCACAGCATTCGTGGAAGTGAAAAGTCCAGACAATCGGCAAACACGGATAGCACAACAACGAAGGAAATGTGCTGTGTCGAAATGGGCAACTCTGATAACTCAAGCGACAGTTCGATCTTCCAGATCGACTCGAAGTGGAAAGACCAGAACGGGATGCCAGTTAGAATTTCCGATTTCAGGGGGAAGCTGTCCCTCATCGCCATGTTCTATTCTCATTGCACCTATGCTTGTCCGCTCACAATAAACGATCTTAAACTCGTGGAGAAAGCTATGCCGTCCGATCTGGCTGAAAGAGTAGAGTTTGTGCTCGTATCGATCGATCCGGCAAGAGACAATCCGTCCGCGCTGAGAAATTTAGCAAATCAACAGTTGCTCCTCGGAACAAACTGGCATCTCCTTACGGGCCGAAGCTTTGACATCAGGACTCTGGCTGCTCTTCTCGGAGTACGCTACAAAAAGAAAAGTGATGGTTCTTTCCTCCATTCGAGTCAGATCGCTCTCTTGAATGAAGAGGGTGAGATCGTCTTCAGGCATGCCGGACTGACTGAGTCTGTAAATGATATTGTAAACGCGATCGAGAGCCATTCTCGAGTCAGCGGCAACTAGTCACATCAGAAAGGATGAATTAAAATGGAGAACGCAATAGAATCTACTCGTACTGCCGGACGCCTGATGAATCCGCATGAAAAACTTCATGCTCATCACGAGAAACTTATCAGGACAATACTCCAGCTAGCCGATCTCACAGTCGAAAATCCGCCGGATGCGTCCCTGCTCCTTTCCTATTGCGGCGAGTATCTTCTGCCGCATGCGGATGCCGAAGAGATAACTCTGTATGCCGCCTCAAACGATAAGAAATTTGTGCAGGATTTGGTCCTCGAGCACGTCGAACTCAAACACGTACTTGGGTTGATCCACCGCGGCCTCACCACGAGGGACGTCGTGATGATTACAACTGAGGCGCACAATTTCACGTCTCTGCTAAAGTCGCACTTCGATGAAGAAGAAACTTGTCTGATGCCGGCACTGGAAAAATATCTCAAACCCGAACAATTCCAATCGCTGATAGAGACGGCTCATCGGCTCGAAGCTGAGAAGAAAAGGTCCGATCTCACGGCACTCTTCGAGCTCGATCACAAGCGGATCGACATGAATATTTCTTACGTCATCGACCCAGTGAGATCCGGCGGCAAGATTCGAGAACATTACTCGAGTTTCAGGAAGCAGCTTCTCAAGCACATAGAACTGGAAGAGACGGTTCTGTTCCCTGCTTTTGAAGAAAGCACTAAGACAGGCGGGGCGGGACCCGTGCAGGTGATGATACAGGAACACAAAGTGATAGTCTCACTTATATCGGATCCGCCGGATCAGATGAAAGAGAGCGAAATCACGGCAACCACCAAGTCACTGATAAGTCGCCTGGTCGTCCACAACAAAAAAGAGGAAATGATATTGTATCCTATGATCAGTGGGAAATTGACCGGGACCGAAAGGGGAGAGATCTTCAGAGTGTGTTTCGAGGGGTTCAGGAGTGTGTGAGGTGGTGTTTGGATGTCCCCCGATATAGGGGGACATCAACGTCACTCGCATGACTTCTAAGAGTTGTGAAAGTCTCTAAAATCCGGAGCTGGTCTCGCGTGTCCGAAGCATGCCGGCTCTCAAGTTCGCGATCTCGCGTTCCCGCATTTCGAGCTGGCTGTATAGATCCAGGAGATGCTCGTATAATTGATTCTCAAGAATTCTGGATTGCGAAACGTCCTCGAAGTGAAAGACGATTTCCTCTTCTTTGTTCCGTAAGGAATATGCCTTCACCTTGTAGTATTTGTCCGCCTGCCTCTGCTTGAAAATCCCCGTGCTCTCTCCTTGCTTCCTGCATTCGTTTATCAAGCTCTCGAACGCCATCGAGTCTTCATTCTGCAAGAAGCTCTCGACATCAAGCTTCTTCCCTAATTTCAGGTTCAGCGGTAGGGTTTCTCTAGCGTATCTGTTAGCGTAGAGGAGATTCATTTCGCTGTCAGTCAGAACGAATGAGATCTTCACAGTCTCAAAGATTCTCAAAAAGTCCGATGTAATTACGTAGTCTGCCATTTGATATATGTTTTACATTTATCATGCCAAATTACCCGGCTGAACCAGCCCTAAATAGACAGTCAAATGTCTGCGGATGGTCAGATCATTACATTAATGTAAAGTTGGGTTACAGATTTCTCACGGAGGAATGATGAAAAGAGGAAGGAAACGAAACTGGTTGAGGTCAACTCCCAGGATAAACGATCTGGACTTCCGTGACGTCTATCATGTCGGCAGCAGTGAATCTTTTCTCGCTAGGGGTTCTGAAATGTATAACGGATCCCAATTCGGGGATTCTGGAATCTATTTTGACCCTGACATTCCCGGTACCGCTGAATGTAATCTGAGACTCGCTCTGCGATACAAAAGCTGAAGATCCCCCATCCTTAACCCCCGTCACACCCGATTGCGTGAAATTCATTCCGGGCGCCGGCAACACGGTCAACTTCACCGTAGCGGTCGATCTCACCTGCGCCTGTGCGGTTGACCCGCTACCATGCATCCTATCAACAGGAGAAGGAGTTCTATGTGTTTCAAGTTTGTCATCATATTCTGAGACTCTATGCTCTAATAGGACGCCAAACTCAAAAAGACGCGACCCCAAAATATATCTCATCATAAGCATCTATATCCACGCGATTTAGTCTTATCAAGCGGTTATTATAACTGACGAATCCTTAAGGTAAATCAGTAAAAGGTACTCGAATAGCGGAACGGATTACGAGGGGATGGGTAAAAAAATGTCCTGTCCGTCTTAGGTAGAAGTGGAAGGAAGGCGAATATTAGGGTAGTGATATCAGTTGGGCTGATGTATAGCCCTTGAATGACCTTATCTTATCGAGAATTTTCATTGCCTCGCTGTCAGTCTGATAAGTGGGGGTGAAGTCGATAAACCGCATTTTCTTTCCATCGAAGTCGACTAGTGCGATGAGACCCGTTCTTTGTCTGAATTCATCGGCGAACTCGTCCGCGGAATTCCTGTTCGGAAATGATCCCAACGAAACGGCGTACATCTTCGGAACTTCGCTCTGCCCTGAGATAACCACAAATGCGCTCTCGTACCCGCCGACCTTTTTTAGGCGGTCAGACATCGCAGTCGCCTGTCCCTCATTCTCGAATGGCCCCAGAACCACAGAGAACATGCGCGTCGTCCTGTTGAGTTGGATCGTCGGCGTCATGCCTATATCCTTGCGCATGACTTCCGAGTATTCGGCGGCCGCGCCCAGCGATTGGAACGCTGCCAAATGCACGGAGAAAGTATAAATACAATGACCTCCCCTCAGGCAAACCAGAAACGCGTCGTCGTAATCAAGGTGATTCATAAAAACGTCCAGCCTGTCGAGCGCGTCCTGCTTCGTGCCGAAGGAATCGGTTTGAACGACATACAGATTCGAGACAGGGTTCACCGAGACGCTAAGGGTTATTCCTGATCTGTCCCGCGCGAGTCTTGCAAAAGCCTGCGCGTTTTCCTTTTCGGTGAAAGCACCGATCTGAACGACGTACTTAGTGGCCGGCGCGGCCGAAGCTATCTCTTTCTCAGGAGGCTTCATCAGCGCGCCTGTGGAAGGAGGGACTTTGTCCTGGAGCACCATCTTGAGGCCTTCGACATAATCTCCGTCCTTTGTGGGCTTCACCTGGAACCTGATTATCGCAGGCTCGGCATAGACACCGAGAATCGAAAGCTGGCTCGAGTCAACATAAGCCTCGTAATCCCCAGGCGGCAAACCCATATAGTAAAAGCTCCCGTCGTTGAACACGGAGAGCGTCTTCTGAAGAGTTGATCCCAGTGACTTCACCTCGATTGTCAAACCCGGAATTGCTGTTTCATATCCGCCTTCCAGCTTGACCACCGAACCGTCGACTATCCCTCCTACAAAGAAAGGTATGTCGATTCTCTTGTATGATTCCGGATCAGTGACAAACGAGAACGACTTTTGCCTCGGTATCCAGAGTGGATTCTTTATCGAAGCTATATCGATATCTGCGCTGTACTGGGTATAAGGGAGCAGGTTCCACTCTCTGATCACACCGTTTTGGGACGTTTCGGATGCAACGCCCTGCCGGAGGGTTACTGCTCCATCTTGGATCACTGCTTCTCCGGGATCGTACTTGCCGTTGCCGTTATTGTCGACGAACATTCGCATCGACGAAGCCGAATGCCCCACCCACTGCTGATCGTTGAAAACAAAGTTCCTGTAGTTGGCATCGAACCCGACCGCGCCCGAAACGTTCTCACTGAACCAGCTATTTCCCTGCTGAGTTTGGGCAGTCGTAGTTGAACGCGTAAATGGAAGGTCGGCGATTATCTGAAGATTAAAACTCGTGAATCTGTTTACAAAATCCCTTTCCGCGGCGATCCCAACTCTGATGTATTGCTGGACATTCTTGGATATTTCGAATTGGATATCGTCAATTGAGTTCTTGAGCACTCCATACCTTGCCGTTGTGTTTACGAGCGAGCCGTTCAGGAAATCAAACGCTCCCTGGCCGAAGAAGAGAGAATAGAGAAGAGAAGCAGTTAATGAATTGCTTCTCTGGAACAAGCCGGCACCGAAATCGATTTCAGAGCCCACATATCCGAGTGCGAAGTTGAATTGTGAAACGCCCGTGCTCGCATATAGCGAATAGCTATATGTCTTCTGGCCCGAAAGATATTGGAGCGCGTCGCCGGCTGCCCTGAGACTTACGCCGCCACCTTCAAATGAAATCGGAAAGTACATGTCTCCCTGAAGTTCCTGGTCTCTTCCGCCGGGGTTGTAAAGCAGGTTGCTTGCATATCGCGCGAACATAAGGTCAAAGGCCGATTGCGACGGGTAGAGCGCATTGAATGTGGCCCTGTAGAATGCGGACGGTGAAGCGTCTATACTTAGCATGTACTCCGGACTGAATCTCATCGAGAGCGAATTGTAAAAAGCCGGTTTTGAATAGTAAGGGCTATTGACATAATCCGTCCCAAGCTTGTCAGTCATCCAATCGGTGAGACCGACTATCACGTTCCCCTCAAGGAGATCATAATCGGTATTGTTCAGCTTGCCAGCAGAGATTGAGTAGTCGACCTCGCCACTCGGCACGAATGTGAACGGTATCTGAAGACGTTTATCTGTTTCCTGGAATTCACCGCTCGGTCCGTAATACTTAAGTTGGAGGTACGAAGTACCATAGACCAGCGGTATGCTGAAATGTGCTTCGCCGCCTGCATCCGCTCGCTGGTAGCCGACGAGCTGACCGTTCAGGTACAATTCCACGTCCCAGTTGGGAGTTGTCTTAGCTGTGATCTCATACTTGCTGAAATAGGTCCTGACAGTAACTGGTTCATTCGTGACCTGGACCCCGCGGAATCCGTACTGAGCCAAGCCTTCTGAATAGAGATTTCCGACCCCTGCCATGCTGATGTACCTGCTCGAATCGAACGCATATTTCCAGCTAAGATTGCTCGAGTAAAGGTTGGACATGCCGCGTGAGACGCTTCCTAAGACGCTTCCCTGCGCATCACCACCCAACACCTCGGCACCTCCTGTCAATGAATAACTGTAGGCCGATTGGCCCGCCCCGAAGAAACTGGAAACCGAATAGTCGAGAATACCTCCATTCAACCACGATCGCTTGCGGGGATAAAGGAGTTCCGCCTGGATAAGAGAAGACTGTGGTGCGGTTATTAGAAAGTTACGCCGCGCCTCCCTCTGATAATCCTTTACGACCGGGAGCTCCAGGTCTGTATTCAGAGTGAGACTGAGTGCGTTGATGTCGGTGGAAAAACTCAGGTCGAACAGTCTCCTGAATAATGATGGGAGCATATAGAAATCGAGATCTCCGACAATAATCTGCGAGCTGTCGAATTTGATCTGTCGAGTTCCGGCTTGTGCTGTGTGATTGATAAAATCGATCACATATGGGTCGCTGGCATCTATGAAGAACCCCTTAATCGTTCTCGTCTTCATGTCAATTTCCCTATCGACCCTGAGTTGCTTGAAGATAGTTCCTATGGGAAGATAGACGGAGTCTTTGTAATAAAGGCAGGTAATGAAAGTGTTGACCAGCCCGCTGTAATTGAAAGACAAATATATTTCTTGTGCGTCCGGTTTCTGGCCGGAGCCCTGTGCCGCAACCCTACCAGGAGCGGCAGAGACGGCGATTAGGATTGCCGCTGATAATAAAAGTCTCTTGCAGATCTGTCGATCCATTCAAGTCTTATCGACCCTTCCGTGTTCCGTCATGTTTAGCATCAGGGGACCGAAAAGGTCGTCTTCTTTTCGAGTGACGGAACCTTAAGCAAGTTATCCTCGGATATATCTGTTCGTTCCGAACTGAGTGTTACGTCGATCGTATATGTTCCCTCCGGCAGACTCGAAAGCGGAACCGGAAACCTGATAAGCATCGAATCATTGTACACGGCGATCAATTCGTCCTGATTGAAAATACTGTTGCCCACACGATCCTTCACTGTGACTGATATCTTGCCGAAAAAAGGCGCGTTCCCTTCCCTTCGCACGGTGGCAAAAATACTCATCGATGCGGAATCAGGTGCCACTCGAACATCCGGGAGAGTCACATTGGTAACAACGTGGCCTCTCTTGTATACCACAGTCGTCACCTGTTGAAGAACGAATGTAATGTTTGCCGTAATTCCGGTGCGAACGGTATCGATGACCGTCGATTGCGGCGTCGAACTAGTGACAAGTCTTGTCCAGTATTCACCGTCCGTGAGATCAGAAGGCGGGGAAGCAAGCAACCTGACCACCTGCTGCTGACCGGGATTAATAATGAACTTTTGCGGAAATCCTTTCAACCACGGCTGACAGGAATGCGCTCTTGCCATCGCGCTATCGTTATACTGCATGAAGATGTTTCCTGCCGGATCGGAATCCGGGAATCCGAACCTGAACGAAATTGAGATTTCCTGAGGGACATTCGATCGATTCATCACGATGAAGGTCCCGAACCTGTCCTGGTCGCCCATGAAGAGAATAGTAGGAGCCACGACAACCTGAGCCCGCGTCGAGGAAAAGGCTGCCATGGCCAATATGAGTAATATGGTCTTTTTCATAGTCGTAATTTAGTTAAGAGAAGCTTCCATCTCAATCGTTCAATACGTGATCCTAAGAGCGAACACTCCGTTGTAGTTGCCAGCCGGTTGGTTGGCGGGAAGCGCACTGAGTGTACCACCCAGCCAGAAATAGAATCTACCACCGCTCGTGCTGCCGAGCCTGCTCCCGGATGCGATCGCTGCCGATGCCGCCTGGGTTGTGCTTGACCCGTTGACACTCGGTGTGAAAGTCAACGTGTGGCCATACCCATCATTCAAAGTCGAGCTGCTCGCGTACTGGACAGTGCTGGTGGTACGAACGCCCGTTGCGGTGAACATCGGTGCTCCAGCCGCTTTCGGGTCTAGTACGGGCGGCGACGTTCCAGCCACAATTACCCCGAACGCTAACGATCCGGTCGCGGAAAGTGATACGCTTCCCGACAGCGATGCAGTTGCAGTGAAGGACTGGCTCGTGGTGTACGGAGTACCGTTGACGGTAACGACTAGCGTCACTGTTATTGTACCTGTGTAGGTGGCTGCTGTGTAATTGGCGCTGGGGTTTATTTGTCCACCGATCCAGAAGTAAGTGGTGTGGGCCGCCGCACCCGCATTGGCACTCAGGCCGCTTACGGGATTGAATGTGGTCGCACCTGTGGGACTGTTCGTTCCGACACGATAGGCGCCATAGTTAGTGGAGTTGAAAGTGATTGGCAGTTGATCGCCGTACGAGTCGGTCAGGTAGCCGGGCAGCGTGAAAGTAACAGTGTTGGGTTCGCTCGCCGGATAAGTAGGCCATTGCACCGAAAATTCAGACGCACTGGCATTATTGTAATTGATTGTCGTGCTACCGGTGAGATTTGTCCCAAAGTTCAGATTTGAGATTATTGAGATGGTCGGAGCCTGCGCCAGCGCAATTGATTCGGACAGCAATACCGCGCACGACATAAGCAAAAGTACCGAATTTGGTCTCATTTTCTTAATCCTCAAAATCATCACATCTCCTCGACGATGAATATCATGTCTATCGCCACAATCAATCGATCCTCTCTTCACCTTCTGCAAAAGAAATGCAATCGACATACGTCAAGCGGGAACCCGGAAATCTCGCAGGGACATCACGGTCTACTTCGATCATTGAATGCTGAAGGATCAGCTCTGTACGAGGTTGCATCTCAAATTTAGCACAGATCGTACTCCCAACGCTTAATGGGATCGAAACCAAATATGCGCAACAGATCCGTACAAATCGAATCACCGATTTGAAAGGAACTCTTACTTGTCCGCCTGAGCAACTCATTAGCTCTCCTCTCAGTAACATCCTAGAAATATGAAACTGCTACGACGTATGTCCCGCTGTAGGTCCCCGGCGGAACGCTTCCAACATTGATTGAGCCGAAAATATATACGAAAGCCTGCCCTGATTGCCCTGCATGATTCGCCCGGAGTCTGAATCCTGTTTGTCTGCCGGTTGGCGGAATCCATTCGGTCGATGCGGCCGGATTATCGGCGGAATTGTCAAATGCAGCTCGCGGAGTATATGGTATGGTGTTAACCCCGTTCGTCAAGGACGCAGGCGGAGTGAGAGTCACATACACCGTTGTGTTCCATTGCCCTTGGATTGTGACTTCTCCCGCACTCGCGCTTGTTACTGCAACCGAATATGTTCCGGCTCCCGATACGACCGTGCCGAAATTCAAGTTAGTGTTCGTGTACGCACTCAATCCCTGCGCGATTCCAATGGAAACCGAAGGCGATTGAGTGAAGGAAGACTGACCAAATGCGATTGGGCAGTCAAAAATCCCAATGAGCGGAAGAAGGACAACAAGAGTTCTTTTCCGTATCAACTTGCCAACCAAGCGTCCAAATGGTTCAAGTTCCATTCTAACTGATTCCAAAATAGCAAGCATTGACAAATCTTTCCACTCCATCAATATGAAACCGTCAAGTTGAATGTCCCGGTGTATGTCCCCCCTGCCTGGCCGTTTGGGATTGTAATAGAGCCGCCGAGCCATAAATAGTAATGGCCCGTCCCGCCCAGAGTCACATGGCTGTTGTTTGCAACTGAAGCCGCGGTTCCCTGTGATGTGGAGAGCTGAGCACCAACTAGCTGCGGAGTAAAAGACAATTGATTTCCGAGACCGTCTGAGAGCGTGAGTGATGGCGATGTGAAAATCACGGTCATGATTGAACCCGGCCCACCGGTTACCGTATACAGTCCTGCTGAAGCGTTCGAGTTAGCATTTATGGAAACAGTTTGGTTAGGCGATACCAGACCGAAATCAATGTCTCCAATTCCGTCCGCTCCTCCTGTCAGAACAATCGATACACCCGTCACAACCGCTGCGGACACGTTCGTATTTGTATTCCCGGATGTCTGTGCTGCAGCAGCTTGCGACAAGCCAAGAACGAGAAGGCTTAGCACTGCTGCTAAGCCTTCTTTCCTACTTGGAGTGTGTTTGTTCGACCTAATCACGGGAGGTCCTGATTTTTCAAGAACTTTTATTTTTAGTAGTTAACAGTCAGAGTGAAAGATCCGCTGTAGCTGCCTGGTGTCTGCGCCGCAGGTATCGCCGCAAGCGAGCCGCCGAGCCAGAAATAGTAGTGTCCCGCGCTCCCCGTCGATCCGCTCGTCGTTACGGTTGACCCCGACGCAACGCTGGTAGCACTCGATTGGTTGCTGGAAGAATTGGCGCCGACCACACTCGGAGTGAACGTAAGTGCAGTGCCGGGTCCGGTCAGAGAAACCGTCGCTCCGT